>NZ_JBXWKZ010000003.1:0-107633 GCF_058191515.1 Staphylococcus sp. CoH_129_LAB_1
TATTCAAAAAATTAAAATTGAACGGTTTAGTTAAGTAATGCTTATTTTATTTGTAAATGCTTGACTAATCGTAGGAAATATAGGAGTGGGGCAGAATTTTTTTGAATTTATTGTTCTTTAGGATCTAACTTGCATTAGGCGTCGACTTTCTTTATGAAAGTCTCTATGTTGGGGCCCATTGAACAATTGATTCATATACATTTTCAATTCAGACCTCGACTGACAACATATTAAAAATGCCTGAGACACTTCACACATTATGTCCCAGGCTTACTTATTAGTATTTGATTGATATAAATTATTCAGGAGTATGGTAGTATCTAATATCATCTTCGATATTTTCTAAGTAAAAGATATCTTTGTCTTCTTCTATGTTTTCAGCTTCGTGATCGAATGATAAATCATCAAAACGTTTGAAGAAAGATTCATATTCTTCTACCGATACTTCTTGACGCTCATTTAATAAAGCTTGATGTGCTTTTTTATCTAAGTGTTGTTCAAACCCTTCCACTACTGTTGCACTAAAGAATTCTCCCACAGAACCTGAACCATAACTAAATAATCCAATCGTTTGCTCTGGCTTTAATGTTTTATTTTCAAGTAATGAAATTAAACTTAAATAAAGGGAACCAGTGTATATATTACCTACATAACGATTATAGTATACAGCATCTTCATAACCAGAAGTTAATCGTGCTTGAGTTGTTTCGTCAGTATCATTAATGATAGAGTCTAGTGCTTTTTTCCCCATTTTTGTAAAAGGTACATGGAAACATAATGATTCAAAGTCAGATAAGGATTTAGATTCACGACGTTTGTACTCATTCCAACTTTCTTGGAATGATTCAATATATGCATCTTTTGATAATGTGCCTGCAACAAGTGGATATTTATGACCAGTTGGTCTCCAGAAATCATACACATCTGCTGTATAAGCAACAGCATCATCATTTAATTGTAAAATACGAGGATGATGTGAAATTAACATTGCAACTGCTCCAGCACCTTGTGTAGGCTCACCACCTGACTCGATACCATAACGTGCTGTATCACTTGCAATAACTAATACTTTTTCGTTAGGACGCTTTGCAAGATAATCTTTAGCAAGTTGAATTGCAGGAGTAGCTGCATAGCAAGCTTCTTTCATTTCAAAACAACGTGCAAAAGGTTGGATATTTAATAAATGGTGAATTTGAACTGCTGCAGCTTTAGCGCTGTCAATGGCAGATTCAGTAGCAACGATAACCATTCCAATATGTTTTTTATCTTCTTCTGATATAATGTCTTTAGCAGCATTAGCTCCCATTGACACGATATCTTGAGATACTGGACTTACTGCCATTTGTGTTTGTCCAATCCCAATTAGAAATTTATTTGGATCAACTTGACGAGCTTCTGCAAGCTTCGCCATGTCTACATAGTATTTAGGGACATAAAAATTGATTTTGTCGATACCTATACTCACAGGCATGTCATCCTTTCGAATAATCTAATTTTAACAATACATTACTCTGTATTTTACCAAAATAAATTACTAAAATACAAATATATATATACTACATGCAAGGAGATAAAGAATGAAACAAATCGCTATTGTAAGTGCTAAAAGAACGCCGATTGGCAGATATAAAGGGAAATTGAGAAATTATTCAGCTGTTGAACTAGGTACAACAGCTTTAAAAGGAGCTATTGAATCGATTGATATCGATCCAGCTCTTATTGAACAAGTTATATTCGGAAATGTCTTACAAAGTGGTGTAGGTCAAAACTCTGCACGACAAATCGCTATTAAATCAGGCATTCCTGAAACAACTCCGGCAATGACGATTAATGAAGTATGTGGTTCAGGACTTAAAGCCATTATTTTAGGTAAACAATTGATTCAATTGGGAGAAGCTAAAGTCGTTGCTGTTGGTGGTGTTGAAAGTATGACTCATGCACCTAAACTTATTTTAAATGAAGGACAAGACCCTGTAGAAAGTTTTATGCATGACGGATTAACAGATGCTTTCCATCATGTTCCAATGGGGATTACTGCTGAAAACATAGCAGAGAAATATAATGTAACACGTGAAATGCAAGATGAGTTTGCTAACCGCTCTCATGCTAAAGCTGCAAAAGCAGTTGAGGAAGGTAAATTTGATAATGAAATTATAAAAATGTTAGATGCTGAAGGTAATGAAATGACTTCTGATGAAGTTATAAGACCAAATAGTAGTATTGAAAAACTATCTACTTTGAAAACAATATTTAAAGAAAATGGTACAGTTACTGGTGGTAATGCCTCAAGTATTAATGATGGATCATCTGCACTTATCTTAATGGAAGTGTCATTTGCAAAAGAACATGGATTTGAAATTCTGGGCATAGTAGGAGATTATGCTGAAATAGGTTGTGACCCACAATACATGGGATATGCACCATTTTATGCAGTAGAAAAATTATTAGAAAAGACACATCTACACATTAATGATATTGATATTGTAGAAATGACAGAAGCATTTGCAGCTCAAAGTATACCTGTTAAGAATCATTTAAAAATTCCTGATAACATTTTAAATATTTATGGTGGCGCTATTGCTTTAGGACATCCTATTGGTGCAAGTGGGGCACGACTTGTTACAACACTTGTGAATGCTTTAGAACAAGAACATCAACATACAGGCATCGCAACAGCTTGCATTGGTGGAGGACTAGGTATTGCTTTAATGATTGAAAAAGGAGCACATTAATATGAAAAGTTTAGATAAAAACTTTCGTCATTTATCACGAGAAGATAAATTACAACAATTAGTAGATTATGGGTGGTTAGATGAAGCGAATTATCAAACATTATTAAGTAATCCACTCATTGATGAAGAAGTAGCAAATAGTCTCATCGAAAATGTCATTGGTCAGGGTACTTTACCAGTCGGCTTATTACCTAAAATGATTGTAGATGAGAAAGAATATGTGGTACCTATGATGGTTGAAGAACCATCAGTTGTTGCTGCTGCGAGTTATGGAGCGAAACTTATTAACCAAACTGGTGGTTTTAAAACTATAAAAAGTGAAAGATTGATGATAGGACAAATCGTATTTGATGATGTTAAAGATACAGAAGACTTAACACAACAAATTCGAAAACGAGAAAATCAAATTAAACACATTTCAGACGAAGCCTATCCTTCTATCGTTCAACGCGGTGGAGGTTATCGTGGTATTGATATAGATGCTTTTCCTAATGAACAGTTATTGTCTCTTAAAGTATTTGTTGATACTAAAGATGCAATGGGTGCAAATATGCTTAATACTATTTTAGAAGCAATAACAGTATATTTGAAAAATGAATTAACAAATCAAGAGATATTAATGAGTATCTTATCTAATCACGCAACGTCTTCTGTTGTACGGGTAGAAGGTGAGATCAATATCAAAGATTTAAATCGTGGTGATTATTCTGGTGAAGAAGTAGCTAAGAGAATGGAACGTGCGTCAGTGCTTGCACAAGTCGATATTCATAGAGCAGCAACGCATAATAAAGGTGTAATGAATGGTATACATGCAGTTGTTCTGGCTACTGGTAACGATACAAGAGGTGCTGAAGCAAGTGCTCATGCTTATGCAGCACGTGATGGTCAGTATAGAGGTATTGCTACGTGGAAATATGATAAAGCACGTGGACGACTTGTTGGCACAATTGAAGTGCCGATGACTTTAGCTATTGTTGGTGGAGGAACGAAGGTATTGCCAATTGCGAAAGCTTCTTTAGATTTACTTAACGTAGAGTCTGCTAGAGAATTAGGACATGTAGTGGCTGCAGTAGGTTTAGCACAAAACTTTTCCGCTTGCAGAGCTCTTGTTTCAGAAGGTATTCAAAAAGGTCATATGAGTTTACAATATAAATCATTAGCTATTGTTGTAGGCGCTAAAGGTGAAGAAATTGCAAAAGTTGCAGAGCAACTTAAACAAGAACCTAAAGCAAATGCCAAAACCGCAGAACGTATTTTAAAAACAATACGCCAATCTTAAAAAAGTCATGAAATTTAGAAATAGAATCTACTCCATTTCTAAATTTCATGACTTATTAGTTTATGTCAATTAGTAAATGTAATTGTAATTACGTGCAGCAGATGCACTAATATAGCGCGTACCATATGCAAGTGGACGATTATAGTTATATTCTGAAACAAGAATTTTTCCATTACTATAAACACGTTCAACGATAGCCACATGACCATAATACCCTGCAGTTGATTGCATAATTGCGTAGCGCTTAGGTCTATGTCCTGTTCTATAACCAGCACGTTGAGCTCTATAGTACCAGTTTTTTGCATTGCCCCATTGATTTGAAACAGGTTTACCTAATTGAACACGACGTTTATATGCCCACCAAGTACATTGATATTTACCATAATAGTTATAACCAGCTGCTTCAGAAGTATGTATATGTTCGACATTTTGATATGTGTAAGTTCCAGTAAAAATAATTGTCGTAGCGAATATTAGACGTAAGATTAATGTTTTAATTTTCATTAAGCTCTCCTCAAAAATTAAATAATTTAAAATCTAAAATAATAATATTATTTAAAAAGTTGCAATACAATATAAGATACAAATTATACAAATAAATGTAATACTTCTGAAATATAAGTAATATATTGTAACTAAACTTTTGCATAAGAAAAGGCGCCACAAGGACGCCTTAGTGAGATGATACTTCCATGTAATGTATAACTACATTTTATTGAAATCATACATTTGTGAATTGGTTAAAAACAGCTAATGCTCTTTTAACACTAGTCACCGGTATGTTTTCAGGACACGGATTTGTACGAAAATATAGCAATATTTCGCTTTGGCTCTTCACATCTTTAGGAAAAGTGTTATCTTGATTAATCCAATTTACCAATTCACCTAATGGTGTGTCATCGCCTATAAAATTTTGCATAAATTCGTAAAAGCTCAATTCATCACCTCATATTCACTTGAGCCGAGTTTGATTATAACATTTTTTACAATTTGAAAATATAGTTTTGTTTTATTTATATGAAAAATAATTTATTTATAAATATTATTTTTCTATAAAGTATATATATTTAAGCACACTTTTTATAAGATTGAGAAGTGAGGAATTTACATTTTCCTTACAAAAATAATGTATAATAAAATCAAAATATTTTAAGAAGGTGAGCAATTGGATATCAAGCATATGAAATATTTTATGGAAGTTGTAAATCAAGGCGGTATGACGAATGCTTCTAAATCTTTATATATTGCTCAACCAACCATAAGTAAAGCAATAAAAGATATCGAAAATGAATTGAATATGCCTTTATTTGATCGACAAAAACGTTATTTAGTTCTGACGGATGCTGGTAAAGTTTTTTACAAAAAATGTGAAGAAATTCTAGCTTTATACGATAACATTCCAAATGAAATTAATGGCTTGCTTGGTTTGGAAACAGGTCATATTAATATTGGAATGTCGGCAGTGATGGATATGCAACAGTTTATTAATATTTTAGCGGAGTTTCATAAATTATATCCGAATGTTACATATAGTCTTAATGAAAGTGGTGGTAAATCAATTGAAAATCGTTTGATTAACGATCAAATTGATATTGGTATTACGACTATTCCAATTGATGAGAATAATTTTGACTATGTGCCTTTATATAGAGAAGACTTAAGGCTTATAGTTAGTGAAGAACATAAGTTAGCTAAACGTTTATCTGTCACTATGGCTGATTTGAAAAATGAAGACTTTATATTATTCAATGAGGATTTTTATCTTAATGATAAAATTATAGCTGCTGCAAAAAATGCTGGTTTTATTCCAAATACAGTATCCAACGTATCACAATGGAACTTTATTGAATATTTAGTAATAGGGCGATTAGGCGTTAGTATTTTACCAGAACATATTGCTAATATGTTAAAAGATAAGGTCAAAAGTATAAAAATCAATGACTCAGGTATGAGATGGGAACTTGGAGCAATTTGGAAGAAAGATAAACTTTTAAGTTATGCAACTTCTAAATGGATAAAATTCATGACAGAAAGATTAGAAAAAAAGTAAATAACTCGTCTTGTTACAAATAGTGAGGTTTCTCACTATTTATTTTAAAAGCGGTTCCATAGAAAATAGCTATAAGTTATATATAAAATCAATATTTTTATAATCAGTCATTATAGATTACAATTTTGAATATAGACTAAAAAATTCGCTGTAACAAATTCGACAAATTTATGGAGGTCAGTCGTTTTGAAAAAAGCATTAAATATTATAGAAATTATTTTTCAAATCGCTTTGGTGGTAGTGCTTAGTATTGTAGGCTCACTGTTGCAAAAATGGCTACATATACCATTAGCGGGAAGTATTATCGGTATGATATTATTTTACATTTTATTACATTTTAACATTATTCGTGTTGAATGGGTTTCTAAAGGGGCCGACTTCTTATTAACCACAATGGTCTTCTTCTTTATTCCTTCAGTTGTAGGAATTATGGATATTGTTTCTAATATCACTACTAATTATATTGTTTTCTTCCTCTTGATTATTATTGGTACAAGTTGTGTGGCACTTGTTTCTGGATATATCGCTGAAACAATGTCCAAGAAAAAACCTCACGTTAAGAAAGGAAATCATTAAAAATGGATATATTAAAAGGCGTTTTAATGATATTATTAACTGTTGTAATGTATAAACTTGCTCAAAAATTACAACAAAAATATAATAACCCATTATTGAATCCAGCATTAATCGGTTCACTTGGAATAATTATTGTTTTACTTTTAACACGACAAAACTATGATGATTACATGATTGGCGGCCAATGGATTAACCATTTATTAAATGCCACTGTTGTATGTCTTGCTTATCCACTTTATAAAAATAAAGATAAGATTGCAGAAAATATTAGTGTCATTTTTTCAAGCGTCATGGCTGGCGTCATACTTAATTTTGTGTTAGTGTTTACTTCGTTAAAGTTATTAGGTTTCTCAGAAGAGACAATCGTAACTATACTACCTAGATCTATCACAGCTGCTGTAGGAATTGAAGTTTCTCAAGAACTTGGAGGCACAGATACAATTACAGTACTGTTTATCATTACTACAGGATTAATAGGTAGTATGATGGGTTCAATGCTACTTAAGGTTGGTCATTTTAAAACATCAATCGCGAGAGGTTTAACATATGGAAATGCATCACATGCTTTTGGAACTGCAAAAGCGTTAGAACACGACATCGAATCTGGCGCATTCAGCTCAATTGGAATGATTTTAACAGCAGTTATTAGTTCAATTCTTATTCCAATTATGATTAAGTTGTTTTACTAAAGGGAATACAGAAAGAAATTGTATATTTAGGAAAGGGGCTATTTAATCAAATGGCGAAGATTAAAGCAAATGAAGCATTAGTTAAAGCACTACAAGCTTGGGATATTGATCACTTATGGGGAATTCCAGGTGACTCAGTTGATGCAGTAGTAGATAATTTAAGAACAGTTCGAGATACTTTCAAATTCTATCATGTACGTCATGAAGAAGTTGCAAGTTTATCAGCTGCAGCATATACAAAATTAACAGGTAAAATTGGCGTGGCTTTAAGTATTGGTGGACCTGGTGTTGTTCACTTATTAAATGGTATGTACGACGCTAAAATGGACCGTGTACCTCAACTTATTATTACAGGTCAAACTAATAGTACATTACTAGGTACAAAATTCTTCCAAGAAACTAATATTTCTAAAATGGTTGATGATGTATCAGTATTCCATCATCAAGTTCAAAAAGGTGACGACTTATTTGAAATTACAAATGAAGCGATTCGTACTGCCTATGAAAAACGTGGCGTAGCTGTTATCATTTGTCCAAATGATTTATTAACTCAAAAAATTAAAGATACTACAAATCGTCCAGTAGATACATCTAGACCAGTATTACCAACACCTTCTTATCGTAGCATTAAAAAAGCAGCTAAATTAATTAATAAAAGTAAAAAACCAGTTATGCTTGTTGGTGTAGGTGCACAAAACGCTTCAACTGAATTACAAGACTTCATTGAAGCTGCTAAAATTCCTGTGATTCATACCTTACCAGCTAAAACTGTTTTACCTGATTCACATCCATATAGTGTTGGTAACTTAGGTAAAATCGGTACTAAAACATCTTACCAAACAATCCAAGATGCTGATTTATTAATTATGGCAGGTACTAACTTCCCTTATACAAGTTATTTACCTAAGAAAAATATTAAAGCGATTCAAATCGATACAAATCCAAACGTAATTGGCGAACGTTTCGATATTAATGTTGGTATTGTAGGTGACGCTAAATTAGCATTCCACCAATTAACTGAATCAATTAAACCAGTACCTCGTCGCTCATTCTTAGACAAAACATTAAAACGTAAAGCTGTATGGGATAAATGGATGGAAAAAGACATGAATAATAATAGTGCTCCAATTCGTCCAGAACGCTTAATGAAAGCAATCAATGATTACAGTAAAGACGATGCTGTATTCTCAATTGATGTAGGTACATCAACAGTTTGGGGTACACGTTACTTAGACTTAAATGTAAATAATAAATTCATTATTTCAGCATGGTTAGGTACAATGGGTTGCGGTCTACCAGGCGCACTTGCTTCTAATATTGCTTATCCAGGCCGTCAAGCAATTGCAATTACTGGTGACGGTGCATTCCAAATGGTAATGCAAGACTTTGCAACTGCTGTTCAATACGATTTACCAATGACAGTCTTCGTATTAAATAACAAACAATTATCATTCATTAAATATGAACAACAAGCTGCTGGTGAATTAGAATATGCCATTGACTTCTCTGATATGGATCATGCTAAATTCGCTGAAGCTGCTGGCGGTAAAGGTTATGTATTAAAAGACCCAAGTCGCATTGATGAAATTGTTGAAGCAGCATTAAATGAAAATGTACCAACTGTTGTTGATGTACACGTTGATCCAAACGCTGCACCATTACCAGGTCAAATCGTTAATGAAGAAGCTTATGGTTATGGTAAATGGGCTTACAGATCTATTACAGAAGATAAAGAATTTGATTTCGATAAAGTACCACCAATCTCTGTAGCTGCTAAACGTTTCTTATAAGAAATAGATTCGACACACTGACGAAAGCAATGCTTTTGTCAGTGTTTTTTTTATTTAATTTAGAAATATAAAACGAGAATCAATTAATGGTTTAAAGGTGTAAAGTTGCATTAAAAACAGTATTGAAAACGCTTTGAAAAATGTATATAATTAATTTGTTAAAAAAGAACTGCGTGTTACTATTCAATTAGGCATAAGCAGATATGTTTCCATTATTTTTGTAATAAATAATGGGCTTATTTGCTTATGCTTTTTTAATGCGTAGATAAGATACATAGAAAGGATTGAAATATAATGTTTAAAAAGCTATTTGGACAGTTGCAACGAATTGGTAAAGCATTAATGTTACCAGTAGCTATATTACCAGCAGCTGGTTTATTATTAGCAATTGGAACAGCTTTTCAAGGTGAAGCATTACAACATTATCTTCCATTTATTAAAAATGGAGTGATTCAAAACATTGCGAACATGATGACAGGTGCTGGCGGTATTATTTTTGATAACTTGCCAATTATTTTTGCACTTGGTGTAGCAATAGGATTAGCGGGTGGAGATGGTGTAGCAGCTATCGCAGCATTCGTTGGATTTATTATCATGAATAAAACGATGGGAGCATTTTTAAATGTAACACCGGGACAATTAAGTGATCCATCGAAAGGATTTGCAAATGTTCTAGGTATACCTACACTTCAAACTGGAGTGTTTGGTGGTATTATCATTGGGGCACTTGCCGCATGGTGTTATAACAAGTTTTATAATATTTCGTTACCTTCGTATTTAGGCTTTTTTGCAGGAAAACGTTTTGTGCCAATCATGATGGCAACCACATCATTTATTTTGGCTTTCCCAATGGCTTGGATTTGGCCATTTATTCAAAATGGTTTAAATACATTTAGTACTGGCTTATTAGAGTCTAATACTGGTTTAGCAGTATTTTTATTCGGATTTATTAAACGTTTATTAATTCCATTTGGCTTACATCATATTTTCCATGCACCATTCTGGTTTGAATTTGGTTCTTGGAAAAATGCAGCTGGAGAAATTATCAGAGGAGATCAACGTATTTTTATTGAACAAATACGTGAAGGAGCACATTTAACGTCTGGTAATTTTATGCAAGGTGAATTCCCTGTAATGATGTTTGGTTTACCAGCAGCAGCATTGGCTATTTATCATACAGCTAAACCCGAGAATAAAAAAGTAGTTGGAGGCTTAATGTTATCTGCTGCTTTAACTTCATTCTTAACTGGTATTACCGAACCATTAGAATTCTCATTTTTATTCGTAGCACCATTATTATTCTTTATACATGCAGTACTTGATGGATTATCATTCTTAACATTGTATTTATTACATTTACACTTAGGATACACATTCTCTGGTGGATTTATAGATTTCGTTTTATTGGGAATTCTTCCAAATAAAACACCATGGTGGATTGTCATTCCAGTAGGTTTAGTTTATGCTGTGATTTACTATGTTCTATTTAGATTCTTGATTGTTAAATTTAACTTTAAAACACCTGGCCGTGAAGATAAAAAAGCTGCTGTGACAAATACGTCTGCCAGCCAATTACCATTTGATGTTTTAGATGCAATGGGTGGTAAAGAAAATATTAAACATTTAGATGCGTGTATTACGCGTTTACGTGTAGAAGTTAATGATAAATCTAAAGTAGATGTTGAAGGATTAAAAACGCTCGGTGCTTCAGGAGTACTTGAAGTAGGAAATAATATGCAAGCGATTTTCGGTCCTAAATCTGATCAAATTAAACATGACATGGCACGTATTATGAATGGTGAGATTACAAAACCAAGTGAAACAACTGTGACTGAAGATACATCAGATGAACCTGTTCAATTGGAAGAGATAAAAGAGACAGATATCTATGCACCAGGTACAGGTCACGTTATTCCACTATCTGAAGTTCCTGACAAAGTATTCTCTGAAAAAATGATGGGTGATGGTATCGGATTTGTTCCTGAAAAAGGTGAAATTGTAGCACCATTTGATGGTACTGTTAAAACAATTTTCCCAACGAAACATGCTATTGGCTTAGAATCAGATACAGGAATTGAAGTATTGATTCATATTGGTATCGATACAGTGAAATTAAATGGTGAAGGCTTCGAAAGTTTAGTCAATGTTAATGAGCCAGTTACACAAGGTCAGCCATTAATGAATATAAACTTAGCATACTTAAAAGAACATGCACCAAGTGTCGTCACACCAGTGATTATTACAAACCAAGACGATAAAACATTAACATTCGATAATGTTGATTCAGTAGATCCTGGTCAGCGCATTATGAAAATTAAGTAATAATAATAAAATCTGCCTGTAGCTTAGTCTACAAGCAGATTTTTTATTATACTGTATTACCATAATTCAATAACACTATAAAGAAGAAGTACCACAATAATGATATTAATCACTTTGTAGAGTTGTTGGTAAAATTGATTCATTAATTGTCCAAATAAACTCCATGTGATTGTACCGACAATGCTTGTCACAATTAATAAAATAGAACGAATATAAGTATGTTCATAGTGAGGTGGCATTAATCCAGTTAAAAAATATAGCATCGCTTTTGAATAAGGATGCTTTTAAAAATGGACGATCTAACGCGTTTTGTGCATGCTTAGGTTTAGAAATAAGTACATGATAAGCTAAATATTATAGATACAGTGTACCTATGATTTTCATAATAATAATAAATATATGCGAATGCTTTAATGGTTCTGAAAATAATAAAGACACACATAAAGTAATCACAATACTAATAAATATACCAAAATTAAAAGGTAACGCTTTTAAAAATCCTTTGCGCTGACTTCAAATATCACCATAATTGTATTAGAGCTTGGTGTAAACGACATAGCGGTTAAAAATAGAATATAAGAGAAAATCATAGGTCAACGTTTTATTAGGATAAAGTATATTCTACTATTAAAAAACAAACGATAATTAAAATTTTAGATAATTTAGAAAGGTATAAATTAATAAAATAGAAAAATCTTGGAAAGTAATCTGCACTTTCCAAGATAAATATATAGTTATTTAGTAATATCATTCTCAATTAATAATTTGATAGCTTTATGATCTGTAGCATTTCTAAACAAGTCATAAGCATTTTCAATTTCGCTTAATTTACTGTAATGCGTTACGAGTTGTTCAGGTTGAATAATTTTAGATTTTAGAGCTTCTAATAATTCTTCAGTGGTATTAGCAGAAACTAAACCAGTTGTAACATTAATATTTTTAATCCATAACTTTTCGATATCAAATTGAACAGGTAAACCGTGAACACCCACATTAGCAATTGTTCCATCGACACCAATCAACTTTTGGCATAAATCAAATGTTGCTGGAATACCAACTGCTTCAATAGCAACATCGACACCACGATAATTTATATCTTTTACTTGTTTAATTGCTTCATTCACATTACTAGAATTAATTGTATGAGTAGCACCAAATTTTTTGGCAGTAGCTAAACGATTATTATCTAAATCAATCATAATAATTTTTGAAGGAGAGTAGAATTGAGCAGTTAATAAAACAGATAATCCAACTGGTCCCGCACCTACAATAGCAACAGTACTACCAGGCTTTACTTTTCCTTTTAAAACACCAATCTCATAACCGGTCGGTAAAATATCTGAAAGCATCACGAGTGCTTCATCAGGTAAAGAAGTAGGGGCATGATATAAAGAATTATCTGCAAAAGGGACTTTCACATATTCTGATTGAGTACCGTCAACAAGATGTCCTAATATCCATCCACCACCATTTTCACAATGAGCATAGATTCCTTTTTTACAGTAATAACATTTACCACAAGATGAGATACAAGACACAATCACTTTATCGCCGACTTTGAAGTTATTTACATTAGAGCCAACTGATTCAACAATACCGATACCTTCGTGACCTAATGTTGTATTTTTAGGAACTTCAGGTGTATCACCTTTAATAATATGTAAATCAGTACCACAAATTGTTGTTTTGACCATTCTAATAATAGCGTCAGTACTTTCCGTAATAACTGGTTTTTCTTTATCGACGAGCTTAGCTACGCCAGGTTTTTCATAGATGTAAGCTTTCATGTTGATTCCTCCAATATATTGTGAATTATTTCACAATATATTATATCATTAATTTAATAAGATGTATTTATTTTGAAGATAAAATAATTGAACGATATTTGTTCTTATTTAAAAAGAGGATTACAGATGAAAAAATAAGTGCAACATCGTAAAATAAATATGTATAAGAGAACCAGACTGTTAATTTAAATAAGTAGGTGAAAAAATGACTCAAAATATTGAAAGTATAGAACAATTTCATCAATTTATTCAAACGTATCGATTAGTGGTTATTCATGTTATGCGGAATCATTGTTCTGTATGTCATGCTGTATTGCCACAAATCGAAGATATCGTAAATGACTATCCTGAAGTACATTTTGCTGTTATTAATCAATCAAATGTAGAAGCAATTGCGGGAGAATTATCTATATTTACTGTTCCAGTGGATTTAATATTTTTTGACGGAAAAGAAATGCATCGACAAGGTCGTTTTATCGATATGCAAGATTTTGAGCGTCAATTAAGTTTAATACATGAAAGTTTAGAATAAGTCAAAAACGCCTAAACACGTTAAATTAAAATATTGTGTTTAGGCTTTTTTAATTATTTATTTAAGATTGATTCAATAATAGTATCAGCACGTTGTTGATGCTCTAAAATAATATTACTTGATTGTTTGAAACGAGTAAGCTCGTCATCATCTAATTTTAGTTCAATCACACGATCAGCACCATTACCATTAATTACTGTTGGTGTTCCAATATATAGATGATTTAAGCCATATTCACCTTCAAGATAACTTGAAACATTCATAATCACATTTTTATTAAATAAAATAGCTTCTACAATACGTACTAGACTAAGTGATATGCCAAAATTAGTAGTCCCTTTTCGAACATAAATATCATAACCCACTTGAGTGGTTTGTGAGGCGATAGATTGTTTGAAGGCGGTTTGGTCTACCCCTTTATTTAGTAAATCAAGTACAGTTTCCCCAGCAATTTGAGCATGAGACCAAACAGCTACTTGAGAATCACCATGTTCGCCAATAACAGGAGCATAGACATTTTGTGGGGCAACATCAAACGTACGACTTAAGAAAAATTCGAAGCGGGCTGTATCTAATGAAGTACCTGATCCAATAATTTTATTTTTAGGAAATTGAGATACGCGTTTTACGACATAACTCATAATATCGACGGGATTAGATGGAAGTACAAAATAACCATCAAAACCATGAGCAATGACTTTTTGAATCATAGGCACAAAGATATTTACATTATCTTCTAATAATTTTAAACGTGTGTCGCCTTTATCTAATTTCGCACTTGCACAGATTACGACGATATCAGCATCATTACAATCACTATAAGAACCAAGATGTACATCTACAAACTTATCCCCAAAAGGCGTTGCATGATTTAAATCCCATACATCTGCTTTCGCTTTATCTTCATCAATATCAATAATAGCTAGCTCATCGACTAGTCCTTTAGCTACTATGGCATGTGCAAAAGTAGAACCGACGAAACCACTGCCAATAAGTACAATTTTATTTCGTTTCATGTATCATAACCTACTTTCTTTGTGTAATTTAAAAATTCTGATAATTAATTTTAGAATAGCACTTCTAATAATTTTTTTAAATCTTTAAAAGTGAAATAAGCTATTTACTAAAAGATAATGTTTTTGAGGTATATAATAATATAAAGTATAGGAGGTTAAAAAATGAAAAAACGACTATTAACCGTAGCAACATCTGCTATTCTTGGTACTTTAGCGTATATTAAAGTAAAAGAAAAACGCAGTTATCAAAGTTTTATTACTGAAAAATATATTCGAATGTCTGGAATGAAAAAAACATTCGAAAATATAAATGATGCTAAACAAGCATTAGAAGAAGTTAAACCGTTAACAGCTGGTAAATATGCTGGTACGAATTATGAATTTAAACATCGTGAGCATACTCGAAGTATTAATGGTTCAGTCACATATATTGTTAATGATAAAAGAGAACGTCATCAAGACGTGGTGCTTTATATTCATGGTGGTGCATGGTTCCAAGATCCATTAGAAAACCATTTTGATTTTATTGACCAACTTGCTGGAGAATTGGATGCTCGAGTAATTATGCCAGTGTATCCTAAAGTACCTCATCGAGATTATCGTACAACTTTTGAATTATTAAAAAATATTTATCAAAAAGAAATATTAGAGGTTGAAAATCCAAAACATATGACAATAATGGGAGATTCTGCTGGGGGTCAAATTGCGCTATCCTTTGCACAGTATCTTAAAAAAGAAACATCATTACCACAACCAGGACATATTGTGATGATTTCTCCAGTTCTCGATGCAACATTTAGTAATCCAGAAGCTAAAACATATGAGAAAATAGATCCTATGTTAGGCATTGAAGGCAGTAAATACTTCGTTAAATTGTGGGCTGGCGACACACCGATGGATAATTATAAAATATCTCCAATTAATGGAGACTTAGAGGGACTCGGACGAATATCTATATTTATAGGTACGAAAGAAACGTTATATCCAGATGCATTAAAACTCTCTAAAATGTTAAATGATAAAGGAATTGAGCATGATTTTACACCTGGTTATAACTTATTCCATATATATCCTATTTTCCCATTACCAGAACGTCAAAAGTTCTTCGCACAACTTAAATCTATGTTGGCAATGAAATAATTTTTATGTGACTTGATAATGAAAATAAAAACAGATCCTAATGTTAACTATTCTTTAACGTTAGAATCTGTTTTTTTATTATTAGAAGTCATAGATTGATGGGAAGAAGTGATTCTTTCATTTTCCACCTCTCCACTCATATGTGAAGCACTGTGGTCTACTTTATTTAAGTCTTGATTTGAATCTTTAGAGACATTGTTTATATAACGATGATCAGTATCTAACACAGAATTACTCATGTCATTTCCTTGTAGACTACCAATTAGAATAAATACGAGATAACTAGAACAAGCCAGTAAAACTAAAGCAAGATAAATGCCGACTGCAATTTTAACAGGTTTAGTCATAGGTTTATCCATTTATGTCCTCCTATGGTTATAGCGATATTTACTTATAAATTAACATGAGATGTTTAAGCGAATGTAAATAAGAAGTAAATATTTATCAAGATATACTTAATAAACGGAATGTAATTTAATTTTCAAAAAATAATTCAAATTAATCAATAAAGTTATATCAAAGATATTTATATTATTTAAAAATTTTTATAATTTTATGCTGTTCTTAACAGTATATTTACATTTTTAAAATTGACTAAATATAAAGATGATAGCATACCCTTATTAAAGTGTTTAACCTATTAATTTTAGTGAATTAAAAATATTTTTAAAGAGAGGGCCAATAACTTGATTCTCATTATAATTTGTATCGTTCTGATACTATGGCTTGGAATTAGAGAGAAAAAACGACATACACACCGCCTAGAAAAGATTCCTCTACGAATAAATATTAATGGTATCCGTGGTAAATCCACAATTACAAGAATGGTTTATAGTATTTTGCGTGAAGACCATTATCACGTAATCGGTAAAACAACTGGAACAGATGCAAGAATGTTATATTGGTTTACTGAAAAAGAGTATCCTGTTATTCGAAAACCGCAAGGAGCAAATATTGGCGAACAACGAGATATTGTACAAAAAGTAGTAAAGCAAAAAGCGAATGCCCTTGTAAATGAATGTATGGCCGTAAATCCGGATTATCAAATTGTTTTCCAAGAAGATTTAGTTAAAGCTAATATAGGCGTTATCGTCAATGTTATGGAAGATCACATGGATGTATTAGGTCCGACTCTTCAGGATATTGCACAAGCATTTACTGCGACTATCCCACGAAAGGGAAAATTAGTAGTAATGAAAGATGAGTTTACAGATTTTTTTGCTAAAGAAGCTAAAAAACGTAAAACAGAACTTATTGTTGTAGATAAAAATGATGTACCTGAATCATATTTGAGAAAATTTAATTATTTAGTATTTCCTGACAATGTGGCTATTGCCTTAGGTGTTGCACAAGCAGTAGGTGTCGATAAAGATGTTGCATTACGTGGTATGTTAAATGCACCTCCTGATCCGGGAGCAGTTGAAATTAAGTATTTCAATGCAAATAACACACGAAATGTATTTGTTAATGCTTTTGCCGCTAATGAACCTCAGTCTACAAAAGCTATATTAAATAAAGTGGAATCTTATGATTATCCTTATACAAAAAAAGTAGTCATTCTTAACTGTCGTTCTGATAGAGTAGATCGAACGAGACAATTTGTTGAGAACTTTATCGAAGATGTAGATTTCGATACATTAATTTGTACGGGAAAAAGTACGCAAATGGTTACAGATTTAATGCAACATCTACCTGAAAAGACATACATAAATCTTGAAAATCATGATTTTTCAGATATAGAAAAAGCGATTCTTAGTGAATCACATCAGGCACTCATATTTTGTGTTGGAAATATTCATGGTCCAGGTGGAAAAATAGCAGAATTTATAGAAGGGATAGAATAAAATGATAGGTTCGGAGTTATACTTTTCCCTATTTGTTGGTATTGTATTAAGTTTAATTTTTGCAGAAAAATTTGGGATTAATCCCGCAGGTCTTGTTGTACCTGGTTATTTAGCCCTTATTTTTGATCAACCCATTATGTTACTATCTGTGTTGGTCATTAGTTGTCTCACTTATTTTATTGTTACGTTTGGTATTAGTAGATGGGTCATTCTTTATGGTAGACGTAAATTTGCAGCGATGATTTTAACTGGTATGGTTCTAAAGTTTATTTTTGATTTAATTTATCCACTCACTCCATTTGAAGTTGTGGAGGTTTCAGGTATCGGAGTTGTTATTCCTGGTATTATTGCCAATACCATTCAAAAACAAGGTGTTGTAATAACATTAGCTACGACAATGTTATTAACATGTATTACTTATGTCATCTTGTTCTTATATAGCTTTATTAATTAATCGCGAGCGAGGAGCGCATAATAATGAAAAAGAAAAAACGATTATCAGCGAGCGAATGGTTACTTAAGCAATCGAAACGACATAAACGAAGAAACTTTTTGTATACGTTTATTGTCTTAGTTATCGCAATAGTACTTCTAATTTTTGCTATTCGAGCTGTTAAAGTTGAACCTGTAGAGGCGATGCCACATTCGGGTAATAGTATTAGAAATACATATTTAGGAAATATCACTTTGAATAATGACATCAGAAAAGTCAATTTAAATGACGTTTTTAAAAGTTTAAGACAGCCATTACAACAAAGTGATTTTTCCACAGCTTCTTTATATGTGAACCAATTTTCTAAAAATCCTAAAGAAAATATAAACAAAAACATAGAAAATATTATGTTTCTGAAAAAACAAAATATCAAAAGTGTGAACTTAATTAATAATACGATTGATAATGTACAAGCTCAAGATTTATCTAAAAAAGTCGAAGCACAAACTGATTATAATTTTTTAACTGGCAATGGTTCGAATCCTATTAATAGTAAAACAGTACAACAAAAAGTTAAAAATAAAAAAGTTGCTAATGTTTCTTTCACAGATATTGAATCATATTATGAAGATCCTTTGAAAAATACGACATCGATTAGTTTAGATCCTAAAATTTTTGTACCTTTAATTAAAAATTTAAAAGAAAATAATGATCTCGTTGTTGTCAATGTGGATTGGGGTATTCCTAACGAACGTAATGTCACAGATCGCCAAAAAGCTTATGCTCATGCATTAGTTGATGCGGGTGCAGATGTAATCATTGGCCACAATACAGTTATACAGAAAATTGAGAAGTATAAGCATTCTAGTATTTTTTATAGTTTGGGTAATTTAACTTCAGATGATTTTCTGTCAAAAAATCAAAAAAGTATAGTGGTTCAACATGATTGGGATGGTCAGCATCATCAATTTCAAATCACACCTGTTCGCTCTGCAGATGGAAAATTAACAAAAGATAAAATGAATGGTATAGAGTCAAAACGTTATTACAATAATATTAAAGATAAAACGATTCATCTGAAAGAAAAGAATGGAGGGTATTCTTTTGAATATTAAACAACATTGGTTGCCTATTGTTACGACACTCATTATTATTGTTATTTTATTAATGATTACGTTTGCTAGGACAAATGAAGGTCTCGATAAGTACGAAAAAAATGAATTAAATAAAGCCACGGAGCAATATTTATCTAAAGGGGCCAAGTAGTATGAATATCTATAACAAAATGACACTATCAGTCATTTTAGTGATTACAATTTTAATCTCATTTACGTTTTATTTTTTTAATAAAGAAGATAAACCTGATAAAGATGATTTGTATGAAAATAAGATTGCTAACCGTAAATCAGCAGCATCTGGTGATAAAAAAACATATGGTGTCGCTTCAAATAATGCTATCGCCACAAGTGTAGGTAATAAAATTATTGAAGATGGCGGCAATGCAGTTGACGCAGCTGAAGGCGTCGCTTACGCGCTTGCAGTAACAGAACCTCATTCATCTGGACTAGGTGGCGGGGGTGCTACACTTACATACGATGGAAAAAATGGAGAAGAACCTCGCATGTATGAATATAAAACGATATCTTCATTTAATTACAAAAAAGGAGATAAGATAGGAACGCCAGGTTTTGTACGTGGTCTACATGACATGCATGAAAAAGAAGGTAAAATGGATGAGAAAAAAATCTTAAACTATGTCATTCCATTAGCTGAAGATGGCTTTGAAGTAGATTCAGAGTTAGAACGCAGCTTAAAATTATTTGGATCTGATATTGATCGAAACTCTCCTTTCTTTAAAGGTAAACGTACAGTTCGTGAAGGTGCAATTGTAAAACAACCTGCTTTAGCCAATACTTTAAAGAAAATTCGAGATAAAGGACCGGATTATTTTTATAATCATATTGGAAAAAGTGTATCTAAACAATTAAAAAATCAACTCACTGAAGAGGATTTTAAACAGGTAAAAACAGAAGAAAAGAAACCTATAAGTACAAAATATTTAAACAATACTGTTTATGCTGCATCTAACCCACTAGGTGGGATCTTAATGGAACAAGGTTTGAAGATTGATGAAAGTTTAAACTCTGAAAATGATCGTACAGACTTTATTACAGGGATTATCAAATCTCGTGATATCATGTATCGAAATAGAGATATTGTTAATGGAAAAGAACCTAGTAGTAATACATACTTGTCTCAAGATTATTTACTAGATAAGATTAACGGTATCAATTTTGATGCACAAGGTAGTGATTTCAATACACAACGTATTGATAATACGAGTACAACACATTTTGTAGTAATTGATAAAAACGGTAAGTTAGCAAGTACTACAAATACATTATCTAGTTTCTTTGGAGCGGGTAAATTTGTTAAAGAAGGTTTTTACATGAACAACTCGCTAACAAACTTTTCAACAGATCCAAGCAGTCCAAACTATGGTGAGAAACATAAAGCACCACGTTCTTATACGTCACCTACCATTATTGTAGGAGCAGACTTTTATATGGGGATTGGTACACCAGGAGGAAATAAAATTCCAACGATTCTTAATGAAGTTATTGTCGACTATTTAAGAGGAAATGGCACATTACAAGAATCTATCAATAAACCACGTTTCTATAATGATGGTGGTACGATTTTCTATGAAAATGCTATGAAAGATGAAGATGTCAATATTTTCAAAAGTTTAGGATTTGGTGTAGAAGAAAAACGTAACGATCCTAACTTTGGTAGTGTGCAAGGTGCCGTTTATAATAAGAATGATAGAACAGTGGAAATTGGGCATGATGTAGGGAATAGATAATAAAAAAGGACAAAAATCAATCGATTTTTGTCCTTTTTTTATTTACTCAAAATAAGTATTGAAATAATTATTTAAAACGCTATCATAAATACATAGATAGCTAAATTTAATTTATTTACAATAGAAAATATAAAAATAATAAATTGTCGTTAATATAATTATATGAATAGTGATATAAAGGGTGAGTCGTATGAAAGAAGCAGTATTAGGTATTGATCTTGGAACTAGCGCAGTTAAAATTATTGCGGTAAATCAAACAGGCCATGTGATTACTTCAACAAGCGTGCCTTTAAATTTAATACAATCCCAACCTGGACATAGCGAACAAGATCCAAAGGAATGGTTTAATGCAGTTAAAACAGGCTTATATCGGTTAAATCATTCTGATGAAATGAAAAGGTATAAAGTGAAAGGCATCTCATTCTCAGGTCAAATGCATGGGCTAGTAGCCCTAGATAAAGAAGGTCACCCTGTACGCCATGCTATCCTTTGGAATGATACACGTAATTCAGAACAATGTAAGCAAATTAGATCGGTTTATGGAGAGCGATTAAATGGAAATCCGATTCTCGAGGGTTTTACACTTCCTAAGATGATGTGGGTACGTACTCACGAGCCTGAACTATGGAAGAAAGTCGATGTGTTCGTTCTTCCTAAAGATTATGTACGTTATTGTTTAACGGGTAAAGTTCACATGGAATATTCTGATGCTGCAAGTACGCTCCTTCTTAGTCCAAAAACGCATGATTGGTCAAAAGACGTTGGAGATACATTTGATATAGGAGATGTTTATCCATCACTTGTGAAATCCACAGACGAAGTTGGAACTATTCAAGAACCCTTAGCGAGTGAACTTGGTTTTAGATCTCCAGTAAAAGTATTTGCTGGGGGCGGAGATAATGCCTGTGGCGCAATTGGGGCAGGTATAATCAATGATAATGATACATTATGTAGTATTGGTACTTCTGGTGTAATCGTAAACGTAGAAAAAAGTAATCAAACGCACTATAAAAATAATATACATTTTTTTGATCATAGTGTTCCAAATACATATTATGCAATGGGAGTAACGTTGGCTGCAGGATATAGTCTTAATTGGTTAAAGAGAACATTTTTTGATAACGATACGTTTGATGAAATTGTTAAACAAGCGAGTATCTCTTCAATAGGTGCAAATCGTTTATTATTTGCGCCTTACCTAGCTGGTGAGCGTACACCATATGGCGATGCATTTATTCGAGGGAGTTTCATTGGTATTAGCGGTAACCATTCTAAATCAGACTTTGCACGAGCGGTATTAGAAGGTATTACCTTCTCTTTATATGATTCGATTCAATTGATGAGAGAAGCGGGAAAAGAAATTACGCATATTACTTCAATTGGTGGAAGCGCAAAAAGTGAATTTTGGCTCCAAATGCAAGCTGATATTTTTAATGCGTCTATTCGAAAATTGAAACATGAAGAAGGACCAAGTATGGGTGCAGCAATGATTGCGGCGTATGGGTTACAATGGTTTGATTCTTTTGATGACTGTGTAGCACAATTTATAGACGTTGAACATATATATGAACCTAATTTGCAACGACATCAACAATATGAATCTTATTACAATATTTATAAACAAATCTATCAACATACACATCAACTTACAGAAGCGTTATTAAAGACTTAAAGCGTTTAGCACATGATTATTTAGAAAGAAACTCGAAGAATCAGATGACAAAGTAGGGACAGATACCATTTTTGTGTCTCTACTTTTTAATAGTAAATTCTCATTGGTATCCCTTGTTATAATTAAAATATTATATTTTATAACAAATATATTGACAAAAATCTAATATAGATATTAAATAATATATATAAATTCCTCATTCCAAATAACACTATCTGTTAAGTATGGAAAGGAGTGATAGTTATGAACGATACTAATTTCATTGATCAACTATCACACGTAAATATGATTGAGAACCTTTATTTAAATTCCAATGATTTAAAACCCTCTATGAATCTTTTCCTAAATTTATTATTTAAACGATTATTACTAGAATACTATTTATACATTCGTACAATTTATAATAAGTATGCATTTTTAGAAACGCCATTTCTATCCTTTCAACTTTTTTTCAACGATTTTCATGATTTATTTTATATCATGTATACACTCATCGATACGCAAAATATAACAACTTATTCTAACGTTTTAGAATAGTAAAACTATATAAGTTAAGTATGCTTGTATGTATAAGAAATCCTCCTCTGTTAAGAAACAGAGTGAGTAAGAAAGCAATAAATAATTGATAAAATTCAAGTAAGTGGTGAACATTCATATTACTAAAAGATGAATTATAATTGAGTGTATTTATAAACATCTTTTTCAGTAGAAGTGAGTATATTTCTCATTTCTACTGTTTTTTTTATGAACAGAATTAATATTTTGAGTCTAATTTTTTTATATAAAAATTAAATTCGTCAAAATACTTAAAATGTGAATTATTTCACAAATAAATTTTGGGTTTACTATATTAGGTGTTGAAAACGTTTTCCGACAGGTGTACTATGACATTGGCTAGGAAATTAGAGAGAAAGAGGTTATTGGGAAATGAATATTATTTTAGGCGTTGGGACTCTTGTATTAGTATTAATTGTAATGACACTTTTCTTAAACTTTGCACCATATGGGAAACAAGGATTACAAGCACTGTCGGGAGCAGCCTGTGCGACTTTCTTACCACAAGCATTCTTAAGTTATGCGATAGGTGGCGTTTTCCATATTCACTTCTTCCAAGTGATTGGAGATTTAGCAGGAAGTTTAGCTGGCGTTGCAGTAGGGATTTTGACATGTGTTAATTTAGGTATTTCCCCAGTATTTGCAGTTATCGTTGGTTTAGTATTACATGATTTTAAATTATTACCAGCATTTATTGCAGCGTATGTTATTTCATTTGGTATTAAATTTATTGAGAAGAAAGTACCAGAAGGGTTAGACTTAATTACAGTTATTTTAATTGCTCCAGCTGTTGCATTTGGCTTAGCAACGGTAATTAGCCCAGGCGTAATGGCTGTATTGCAACAAATTGGTGGCGCAATTACTGCTGTAGGAGATAGTAATCCATACGCTTTAGCAGTGATACTTGGATTAGTAATTCCAGTTACAGGTATGACACCATTAAGTTCAATGGTACTGACAAGCTTATTAGGTTTAACAGGTGTACCAATGGCAATCGGTGCATTAACTTGTACAGGGGCTTCATTTGTTAACTACGTGATGTTTAGTAGATTAAAAATTGGTGGACCATCTAAAGCATTTGCAGTTTTTGTTGAACCGCTCACTCAAATTGATTTAATTGCTAAATATCCATTACAATTATATGGAACAAATGCCTTGATTGGTGTAGTAAATGCATGTATTGTAACATTTAGTGGACTAGTAATAAATGTAAAAGGTATGGCTACACCAATTGCTGGTGCGATTGTATTGTTTGGCTTTAATACGCCTGTAAAAACAGTAATTACAATCATTGCTGTAGCAATTTCAAGTATCGTTTTGGCGTTCATTATCAGTACATTGATTAAAAAATTCAACCTTATGGATTTATCTATCAAATTACCATCTAAACAAAAACAACCTAAGGAGAGTGTTTAAGAATGGCTACTAAAAAAAGTTATGACTATCAAAGTGCATTTGATATTATAGGTCCAGTAATGATGGGACCTTCAAGTTCTCATACAGCTGGAGCAGTAAAAATAGGGAATGCTGCTTTTAATGTATTAGGAAGTATTAAACCAGAAAAATTAGCAATTCATTATTATGAATCATTCGCAAAAACACACCAAGGGCATGGCACAGATTTAGCAATTGTAGGTGGTGCAATGGGTTACAGTACATTTGATAGTCGAATCAAAGACTCATTAACTATAGCTAAAGATTTAGGTGTTCATGTTGATATTATTGAAGAAGATGGAGAAAGCATCGGAGAACATCCAAACTGTGCATATTTAATTGCTGAAGCAAATGGACGTCACATTGAAGTGATTGGTAATTCTATAGGTGGCGGTACCATTAAATTAAGAAGAATTAGTGTTGAAGGTATAGATGTTAACTTTAATCATGGCTTACCCATATTAGTCATGGATGGATCAAAAAATAAGTCAGAAGTGAATCATTTCTTAAATGAAGTAAATGAACTTGGCTTAAGCATAGATGAAGAATTGGTTGAAACAGATAGTGATAATAGTTTAGTTGTTTTACCTTTAATCAAAGCAATCAAAGAATCAACATTAAATCAAATTAAAGAAAAATATAAACACTTAAATATATCCTATATTAAATAGAGGAGGATTAAAATGTTCGATTCAATTAGAGAAACTATAGATTATGCTGTTGAAAACAATATGTCATTTGCGGATATTATGATTCAAGAAGAAATGGAATTATCAGGTCAGTCTCGTGATGAAGTTAGAGATTTAATGAAACAAAATTTACAAGTGATGCGTGATGCTGTAGTTAAAGGAACTACAGGAGATGGAGTAGAAAGTGTCACAGGTTATACGGGACATGATGCAGCTAAAATTCGTGATTACAACGAAAATCATCATGCTTTATCAGGTCATGAAATGATGGAAGCAGTTAAAGGTGCTGTAGCAACAAATGAAGTGAATGCGGCTATGGGTATTATTTGTGCGACACCGACAGCTGGGTCCTCCGGTACGATTCCGGGCGTGTTATTTAAATTAGAAAAGACACATGGTTTAACAGAAGATCAAATGGTTGATTTCCTATTTGTTGCATCATTATTTGGACGTGTAGTTGCAAATAATGCAAGTGTTGCTGGAGCAACTGGAGGATGTCAAGCAGAAGTAGGTTCAGCATCAGCTATGGCAGCAGCTGCTGCAGTATCTGTCTTTGGCGGTGAACCAGAAGCTTCAGGACATGCGATGGCATTAGCAATTAGTAACTTGTTAGGTCTTGTATGTGATCCAGTTGCTGGACTTGTTGAAATTCCATGCGTCATGCGTAATGCAATTGGTTCAGGAAATGCCTTGATTTCAGCAGACTTAGCATTAGCTGGTGTGGAAAGTAGAATTCCAGTCGATGAAGTCATCGAAGCGATGGATAAAGTAGGACGAAACTTACCAGCACAACTTAGAGAAACTGGGCTTGGTGGCTTAGCAGGTACACCAACAGGAGAAGTCATTAAACGAAAAATCTTTGGTAATGCAGAAGACCCAGTAAATAGTTTTTCATAATATTTAAAATCCTAAACCATTCTTGGATGACAACATATTCAAGAATGGTTTTTTTATGCCTTTAATTATCAGAAAATTCCAAAAAGAAATTGCAATATTTCACTTTTAAATATAAAATAACTTAAAAGGGGATGATGATATGCTTAGATTATATATCTTATTTTTAGCCTTCATCATGAATACAACGTTAACACGTGTATGGACGATCGAAGGAACTTGGGAGAATCTTTTACTTCAATCAATGTCTATGAGTATAATGTTTGTATTTCTTTTTTATTACGTACGTTTTGTTATTGAGAATAAAAAACGTAAAGAGTTAGGCGAACTTAGAGACGAAGAATAGTACAACGTCGAGATAACTGTATTTCAATTGTTATCTCGACGTTGTATGCATTTATCTATTTTTATTTAAATCATATTGATAGAAAGCTAAATCAAGCCAACGTTCAAACTTATAGCCTACGTTATTGATAGTGCCAGCGTGCTCAAAACTGAATTTTTCATGAAGTTTAATACTTGCTTCATTTGATGTATCTATGCCTGCAACTATAGTACGATACTGGCGATGTTTAGCATCATCAATTAAATGTTCGAGTAAATGTGATGCCACGCCTCTTCCACGATAATCTTTATTTACATATATAGAATGCTCAATTGAATATAAATAGGCTGGCCAATTTCTAAATTGACCATACGTGGCAAATCCTGCTACTTTATTATCGATTTCACATACAAATATAGGTTCATTTGCAAGCACTTTTGTTTCGAACCATGCTTCTCGTTCTTCAAGACTTTGTGGATGATATGTATATACAGCGGTTGTATTCAATATAGCATCATTATAAATATCTAATATATATGGTAAATCGTTACGTTCTGCTTTTCTAATCATGATAAGCACCTACCTATGTATTTATTGTTCATTTAAACACTTGGATGATATGAAAGCAAATATATGTCATGTAATCTAACATTTTATTTAGAAAAATAAATGGTATACTATGAATTAAGAATTTTTAAATTAAAGGAGTATTACTCAGTGAAAAATTGGACAAGTCGACTCATGACTATTGTTGGTGTGATTTTGATATTAGTAGCAGTATATTTATTTGCAAAACCATATATTGATAATTACTTACATGAAAAAAATAATGACGATAAGATAGAACAATACGATAAAAATGACAAAAGTAATAAATCAAAAGAAAAACCTACGATTCCAAAAGATAAATCTAAAATGGCAGGGTATATTAGTATACCAGATGCGGAAATAAAAGAACCCGTTTACCCAGGTCCTGCGACACCTGAACAACTTAATAGAGGTGTAAGCTTTGCAGAAGGCGATGAATCTCTCGATGATCAAAATATTTCTATTGCAGGACACACGTTTACAGATCGTCCACATTACCAATTTACAAATTTAAAAGCAGCCAAAAAAGGCAGCAAAGTTTATTTTAAAATTGACGATGAAACACGGGAATATAAAATGACAAGTATTCAAGATGTAGATCCAGATGATGTTCAAGTATTAGATGAACATAAAGGACAAACGAATCAGCTTACATTGATTACATGTGATGATTATAATCAACAAACAGGTATATGGGAAAAACGAAAGATTTTCGTAGCTAAACAAATTAAATAAATAATTTAGTTGACCGTTCATTTTCTCATTGATGAGCGGTTTTTATGCATAAAATTTTATTCTTTGTATGTAATTTCTAAATGTGAATATAGTTTCACTCTTCAAGTACTGACTTCAATCCCAATCATAAGGTGGATATAATGGACAATGAAAAGTATTGTAAGGGGGAAACCACTCATGATTAGAGCCATTGCAGTAGATATGGATGGGACATTTTTAGATACAAATAAAGCATATGATAAAGTGCGCTTTGAGACAATTTATCAAGAATTAAAACGAAAACACATTGAATTTATTGCAGCCAGTGGTAATCAATATGCTAAGTTGAAGTCTATTTTTGGAGAGCGAGACATGTATTTCATTTCTGAGAATGGTGCAGTGATTTATCATGGCAATCAATTGTATAATTACCGTAGTTTTGATCAAGCTATATATGAAAAAGTAGTGAATTATATTCATCTTGACCAACACATCGACGAATTCATTGTATGTGGACTTAAAAGTGCATATATTTTAAAAGATACGTCAGAAGCCTTTAAAAAGGATGCTCATTTTTATTATCGTCAATTAGAAGAAATAGATACATTTCAACCTTTACCTAATGATGAATATGTGAAGATTGCATTAAATATTAATCGTGAGACACATCCCACTTTGGATACAGATTTAGAAACAAAGTTTAAAGAAGAAATTAAACTGGTTTCAAGTGGCCATGATAGTATCGATATTATTATGCCTAATATGACAAAAGGCCAAGCGTTAAAACGTTTGTTAAACAAATGGGAAATGTCACCATCAGAATTAATGGCATTCGGTGATGCTAACAATGATAAAGATATGCTAGAATTTGCAGAGCATAGTTATGTTATGGCAAATAGCCATGATCCATCATTATTTGATATCGCAAAATTTGTAGCGCCAAGTAACGATGAACAAGGGGTACTTCAAATTATAGAAGAAAAAGTATTAAAAAGTGAGACAGAATAATACGTCATCTCATTCAGTGGTCGACTGCCAACACATAAAAATGCCTGGGACATCATAAGCTGTCCCAGGCATTTTTATATATCAAATCTTAGTTTAATTGAGTGTCACATTTACCTGTGTTGATGACAGATAATGCAGCGTTTAATCCACCTTCAACTAAATTTCTAACTGCTTCATCTGAGAAGAAAGCAATGTGAGGTGTTACTAAGATATTTTCGTTTTCAATTAATTCAAGTAAAGTTTTATCTTCAATTTCTTTACCTGTCCAGTCATATGTGAAGTAATCAGCTTCATTGTCATATGTGTCAATGGCAGCACCATATAAAGTACCGTCATTTACAGCATTAATTAAAGCTGGTGTATCAATAACAGCACCACGAGCGGCGTTGACTAACACAGCACCTTTTTTAACTTTGCTAAACATGTCAGCATCGAATAAGTGGAAGCTTTCTTTATTAGCAGGTACATGTAAAGAAATGATATCAGCATCGGCAATTGCTTCCTCAACTGAATCTTTATATTCTAAGAAATCTAATGAGTTGTTTGGATATGCATCATAGCCTACTACTTTTGCACCAAAACCAGCATAAATTTTACCAGTTGCAGCACCAATACGGCCTGTACCGATAATTGCAACAGTCATGTTTTTAACAGGTGTAGACATGATAGGTGCAGCCCATTTGAAATTATGTTCTTGAACGCGTTTTTCAATTGCAGGGAATTTACGTACTAATTGTAAAGCGATTGATACTGAGTATTCAGCAATTGTTTCAGGTGAATAACTTGGTACGTTAGAAATTACAATATTGTGTTTTTTTGCAAGATCTAAATCATACATATCAAAACCAGCAGTACGTTGAGCGATTTGTTTAATACCATATTTTTCAAGTTTAGGATAAACAGAATCTGCTAATTTACCAAATTGCATTGTAGTTACGCCATCGAAACCTTCTAATTGATCTACTGTGTCTTCGCTTAAAATATCTTCGGAAGTAACAACTTCTACATTGTGTTCTTTACCCCAATTTAAAGCGTCTTTTTTTTCGTAATCACGAGTTCCGAAAAACATAATTTTTGTCATTAAAATAACCCCATTTCATTTTGTATAAAAAAGTTAAAATTTAATAAATAAGTAAGACTAAAGTTAAAGTAAGAGATTTGGTACAACATCATTGAATGTTATCTCTAACCTAACTTACAACCCTATTATATTGTGAATTAGTTCACAAATCAATTAAAAAGAGTTTTTTATTTCATATAATGTGAAAATATATAAATAAAATATCATTTAAAATGAAATATTACAACTTAGAATTAGGCAAATCATTTTGAGCTAATTATTTTAGCTAAAATAGTTTGTATTTTATAATTTGAGTAAGTTTTTTAATAGAGGAGTGGATGACTATCAATCAGATTCAAAATACAATTATAGATGCATTTAATTTTAGATTTGCTACTAAGGAATTCGATACATCGAAAAAGATAAGTGATTCTGAGTTCAATACAATTCTTGAAACAGGACGTTTATCTCCAAGCTCATTAGGTTTAGAACCATGGAGATTTCTTGTTATTCAAAATGAAGCATTACGTGAGAAATTAATACCTTATAGTTCTGGTGCACAAAAGCAACTTAAATCTGCCAGTCATTTTGTACTAATTTTAGCTCGTAAGAATGTAACACCGACGTCTGATTATGTACAGTCATTTATTAGAGGGATTAAGCAGTATGAAGAGAGCACCATTCCAATGTTTGAAGATAAAGTACAGGGATTCCAAACACGATTTCATATTAATGATAATGCTAGAACAATTTTGGATTGGGCGTCTAAACAAACCTACATTGCATTAGGTAATATGATGACAGCAGCTGCATTAATGAGTATTGATTCTTGTCCAATGGAAGGTTTCGATTTAGATGGCGTAACTGAGTTATTAGAACATGAAGGGATTATTGATAGTAATCACTTTGCACCTTCAGTTATGGTAGCTTTCGGTTATAGAAAAGAGAATCCTACAAAACCTAAAACACGTCAACCACAAGAAGATGTAATTGAATGGATAAATTAAGCATAGTTTTGTAAAAAAAGGGTAAATAATCAATATACAAAACGTATCAATGAATGAAGTGAATTTAACATTACTTTATAGAGAGTTACGTTATGATTTATAAACAAAGAAAGAGGGATGAAAACGTATGGCAAAAGTAAATGTTAGAGATTTTTTAGATGAACAATATGATTTATTTATAAATGGCGAATTCCAACCAAGTGAAAGTGGAGAAACACTTACGGTAACTAACCCAGCAAATGGTGAAGAGTTAGCCAAAGTTGCTAAAGCAAATGAAAAAGATGTTGATAAAGCAGTGCAATCAGCACATGAGGCATTTGATAGTTGGAGTAAAATTTCTAAAGCAGAACGTGCAGATTATTTATTAGAAATTAGTCGTCGTATTGAAGAAAATAAGGAACATTTAGCAACAGTTGAATCACTTCAAAATGGTAAACCTTACCGTGAAACATCAACAATTGATATTCCTCAAGTAGCTGAACAATTTAAATATTTTGCAGGAGTATTAACGACTGATGAAGGTTCGGTTAACCAAATAGATCATAACACTATGAGTTTAGTTGTAAATGAACCTGTGGGAGTAGTAGGTGCAGTAGTAGCATGGAATTTCCCAATCTTACTTGCATCTTGGAAATTAGGTCCAGCATTAGCAGCGGGTAATACAGTGGTAATTCAACCTTCTTCTTCTACACCATTAAGCTTAATTGAATTAGCTAAAATTCTTCAAGATGTGTTACCTAAAGGTGTAGTAAACGTCATTACTGGTAAAGGTTCAGAATCAGGCGATGCGATTTTCAAACATGAAGGTGTAAATAAATTATCATTCACTGGTTCAACAAGTGTAGGTTATGGTGTTGCTAAAGCAGGTGCTGAACGTATTGTGCCAACTACATTAGAACTTGGCGGTAAAAGTGCTAATATTATCTTTGATGATGCAAATTTAGATCAAGTCATTGAAGGCGTTCAATTAGGTATTCTATTCAACCAAGGTGAGGTATGTAGTGCTGGTTCACGTTTATTAGTACAATCATCTTTATATGATAAATTATTACCAAAATTAAAAGAAGCATTCGAAAATATTAAAGTGGGTGACCCATTCGCTGAAGATACAAAAATGGGTGCACAAACTGGTCCAGAACAAATTGAAAAAATTGAAAGTTATATTAAATTAGCAGAAGAAGATGACAAAGCCAATATCTTAACGGGTGGACATCGTATTACTGATAATGGTTTAGATAAAGGCTACTTCTTCGAACCAACAATCATTGAACTTTCAGATAATAGTCATAAATTAGCACAAGAAGAGATTTTTGGACCTGTTGTTGTTGTTGAAAAATTCGAAGATGAAGAAGAAGCAATTAAAATTGCTAATGATTCAGAATATGGTTTAGCTGGTGGTGTCTTCACTACAAACTTACTTCGTGCATTAAATGTTGCAAAAGCAATTCGTACTGGCCGTATTTGGGTTAATACGTATAATCAAATCCCAGCTGGCGCACCATTTGGTGGTTATAAAAAATCTGGTATCGGTCGTGAAGTTTATAAAGATGCAATTAAAAACTATCAACAAGTTAAAAATATCTTTATAGATACAAGTAATGAAACAAAAGGCTTATATTAATTAAAATATGATTAAACATTTTAATAAATGCTTTGAAATGTCGACAAAGGTGTATACTTTGTCGGCATTTTTTATGAAGTATGATTGAGAATTAGAAAAGTATGACAGATTTCATTTTGAAGTTGTATAGGCCTCTCGGTAATCCCAATTTAACTTATATGCAGACGTTCTGGTGAAAATCTAAATATTAAGATCGTTGAACTGAAATCAAAATTTAATATAATAGGAGGTTGTTCAAACATTGACAATGTAAAGCATCCTAAAGAAGCATATACACCTAAGTCATTAACTGTTGAGTTTGTCTCATATCAAAATACTCAAATCCTTAATGCTAAAGTAAATAGTATCTGATGAGCAGGAAGTTCCTGTAAAAGTACATATAGCAACAAATTATAATACAATGGTAGAAGGATTGAAATCGAAAAAAATCGATATTGAATTTATTTCTACTGTTTCTTACACATTAGCTCATGGTGCTCAAGCAGCAGATGTATTGTTAAAGTCAAAAGGTTACCTAGTAGATAATAAAGTGAATCAAATACATCACCTTGTAGATTACTATCGATCTCAAATTGTGGTTCGTAAAGATAGTAATATTAATCATTTAAAAGATTTGAAAGATAAGAAGATCCCAACATTTATCAAGAAACTAAAGTGATTGATCGCACAAAGAAAATTCCTAATGATATCATTTCAGTACGTAATGACATGAGTAGCAAATGGAAAAAGAAAATTAGTCGAGCATTTATTGATATCAGTCATACAAAAAAAGGTAAACATATTATTAGTGATATTTATGGTCATCAAGGTTATGAAAAAGCAAAAGATAGTGACTTTGATACTGTAAGAAAATATCGAGATATTGTAGATTAAAAAAAGATTGGATGATTGTCATCCAACCTTTTTTAATCAGGAACCACACTTACATCTCCATGAACAGTCACACTAAACCCTTCAGGTGATGTTAAATTCGTTTCTTTAGCGTGAGGTTGATAGATATCAATATGTGTTAATCCATAAGTGTTCTTATTGTCTGGATTCACTTGATTAGATTGCCATGTATTCACAGCAATGTGATGATGATAGTGTTGTGTAGAAATAAATAAACTTTGAGGGAAGTTTGAAATATGTTCAAAACCAAGTTGATTAATATAGAATTGACGAGCCTCCATCAAATTATGTGTTTTTAAATGGAGATGTCCTAGTTTTCCATCTGATGGAAAACCTTGCCAACCATTTTCAGTACGATGTGAAATTAAATCTTGTGCATCAACTTCAAGGGTATCCATTTTAATAAAATCATTATCCCATTCCCAACCACTAGAAGGGCGATCTTGATAGACTTCAATACCATTACCTTCTGGGTCATTGAAATATAGCGCTTCACTTACTAAATGGTCACCGCCACCAACAGGCTGATTTAAACGACTCATATGATATAGGAAGTTAGCTAAGTCTTGTCGTGAAGGTAATAAATAAGCGATATGAAAAAGGCCAGCTTCTCTAAATTCAGGATGACGTCCATGTTCTAAAAGAAGAAGCGTTAACGTGTGACCATGTTCTCCAACATTGAAAATGGTTTGTGTTTCAGTTTTCTTTTTAATAGAAAAACCGAGTACTTCAGAATAAAAGTGATTCATTTTGTTTAAATCTTTAACATTTAAAGTGACGTTCGTCACTTGCATTGCTTCTTTTGAATGAAATGCAGTCATGTATCATTGCCTCTCTTTTTTATACTAAGTATATTAAATATACTAGAATAGTTACTAAGAGGCAAGGTAAATAACTTGATAAAAAAATCCTCTAGAGAATGATTCTCTAGAGGATTGTATTTTACTCTTATCCTAAATAAACATCTTGGTAACTATCATTTTTTTCTAATACATCTTTTGCAAATGGACAAGATGCGATAATTTTTAAGTTATTTTGACGAGCATGTTCTACAACTGCATCAACTAATTTAGTTCCTAAACCTTGGCCACCTAATTCATCAGATACACCAGTGTGATCGATTTCAATTTCATTGTTATCTACTTGTTTGTAAGTGATTTCTGCTTTAGGATTATTTTCGTCTTCACCTACATAAAATTTATTGTTACCTTGTTTAATTTCTTCAGCCATATTACTTCACTCCTTATATCATGTCTTAGTATTATTTATCACATTTCCACTAAATTAAAACATTACATAAATAAAATTTAGAATATAAAAATTATAAAAGATTTAAATACAAAGTCATTGCTTTTTTATAAAAGAACAGATATAGTTGAGAACGAAATTATTACGTTTTGGAGGGGTTGTGTGAAGAAGATTATCGCAATTATCAGTTTAATGTGTTTGTGCCTCATATTATCTGCTTGTAGTACAAATCGCGATATCACTCACAAACATAAAAAAGTAACAACTGAGAATAAATTAAAAATTTACACTACGGTTTTTGCATTTGAAAGCTTTACAAAAGAAATTGGTGGTAAATATGTGGATGTAGATACGATTTATCCACCAGGTGCTGATATGCATACATATGAACCTAGTCAACGCGACATGATTAATATTGCAAAAAGTGATTTGTTTGTTTATTCAAGTGACAATCTTGACCCGGTGGCTTCAAAGATTACGAAATCAATGAATAATAATCATATGAAACTTGCTGTTGCAAATGGATTAAGTAGTAATGACTTATTAAATGAAGAGGATCACGATAATCACGACGAACATAATCATGAAGCAACATCATATGATCCACATGTTTGGCTTGATCCAATACTAGATCAACAATTCGCAAAGAAAATTAAAGATGATTTAGTTCATAAAGATCCTGCGCATCGTATATATTATGAACATAACTATAAACAATTAGTTGAAGATTTAAAACAAATTGATCACACATTATCTAATATAACGACGCATCCTAAACGAAATAAAGTAATTATTTCTCATGATTCATTAGGATATTTAGCGCGCCGTTACCATTTCGAACAAGAAGGGGTTAGCGGTATGAATAATAAAGAGCCAAGTCAGAAAGACATCTTAGCGCTCATTAATCAAATAAAAGACACACATGAACCGTATATTTTATATGAACAAAATATTTCTTCAAAAATAACCGATGTGATTCGTAAAGAGACACAAACTAAACCTGTGAATTTTAATAATTTAGCAGTATTGTCTCAATCTCAATCAGAAGATCAAACACTCACTTTTCAATCTATTATGAAAAAAAATATTCAATCCCTCGATAAAGCATTAAATAAATAAAAAAGGAGAGCAAGAAAGAATGTAACGCCATTCATTCTTGCTCTTCTTTTTTATAATTTCAACTTACCATCTAATATAACTTACAGTTGTATTGTAATATTCTTCAAAACCATGAATACCATCTGCACCACCAAGGCCAGATTCTCTCCAACCTGCGTGATAACCATTGACTGCTTCTTCTGCCTCACAATTTGCATATACTTCTCCAAATTTTAAACGTTCAGTAGCTGTCATAATTTCTTTTAAGTTTTCAGAGAAAATATAAGATGATAGACCTGCATTAGTGTCGTTTGCCATATCAATAACGTCATCAAAGTTTGTATACGTAGTTATAGCAAGAACAGGACCGAAAATTTCTTCTTTAAAAGCACTATCAGTTGTTTTTACATGATCTAAAATAGTAGGAGCGTAGAAGAATCCTTCACGATCTAATTTATGGCCACCTAATACTAAATCAGCTCCATTTTTTACAGCTTCTTGAACTTTATCATCAATACTATCTAATTGTTTTTGATTAATGATTGCACCATAATCAGTGTTTTCATCATATGGATCTCCAACTTGAAGCGCATCCATTTTATCTTTCACTTTGTTAATAAAGTCGTCATGTACATCTTCATGAACAAAGATACGTTCTGGACATGTACATACTTGGCCAGCGTTATTAATACGTGCAGTAACAATATAATCAACAGCTTTATCTAAGTCAGCATGTTGTGTGACAAGAACAGGGGCATTTCCACCTAGTTCTAAGTTGAGTTTTTTTATGCTGTCAGACGCATTTTTAAATACAGCTTTACCTGCGCCCATACTACCCGTTAATGAAACAAGCTGAATGTCTTTATGAGTCGCCAATTGTGTTCCAACTGTTTCGCCAGTACCTGGAACGATTTGAATAAGGCCAGCTGGAATAGTTGAATCACGGAAAAGTTCAGCTATTTTTAATGTTAATAATGTTGTTTCTTCACTTGGTTTGATAACGACAGAACAACCCGTTACAATAGCTGGAATCACTTTACGCATAAGTACTAGAATTGGAGCATTCCAAGGTACAATACCAGCAGTCACACCAATTGGTTTTTTTGTCAGTTGAATGGTTTCGTTTACTATACTATTTTGTAATACTTCACCTTTGTTACTCATACTTAAACTTGCCATATAATCAATGAATTCTATTGATTTATCGATTTCACCTTTAGCTTGTACTATTGTTTTACCTTGTTCTTTAACGTATAAATGAGCAATTTCATCTTTATGTTGTTCAAGTAATGGAATTAATAATTTTACATGCTCAGCACGTGTAGGAGCTGGTACTTTTTCCCATTCAAGTTGAGCGTGTTTAGATTTTTCAATTGCGTCGTTTACCTCTTCTTCAGTAGCGAATGTAATCGTATCGATTGTTTCTCCCGTAGCAGGGTTAATCACGTCCATTGTTTCGTTTGACTTACTTTCTACAAATTCATTATTAATAAATAGTTGATTCGTCATTAACGACACCTCCATATCTCTCATTCCCGTAAAGTATTAAATTTAATCTATATATAAAATTAAAAGATTCAAAAGGAAATTAATGTTCTCCTTTTGAATCTTCTTTCTTTGCATATTTAAAATGCTTAATCCCTTTATATAAAATAGGAATGAGTAGAATAAAGCCAAATAACCCCATAATTGGAAATACTTTGCCAATGAGCGAAATAAAGCCGATAAATGTACAAATGAATGTCACGATTGTCATGACAATAATAAGCACAAAATATTGTTTTGAAAACGGTTTTGTGAAACGAGAGGCGAATGCGTACATTAACCCTACAATAGTATTATAAATAACTAGAATCATAATAATAGACATGATAGTTCCCAAAATAGGTGAAATATGGCGTGCCAATAATAAGGTTGGAAGTGCTACGGATTTAATAGCATTAAATTTTGTAATTAAGCCTAAATTAATCATTAAAAGTAAAAATGTAATAATGACTCCACCAATTAATCCACCCCAAATAGAAGCACGTTGGTCATGTAAACGTCCCCCCATTACACTTAGAAAACTGAAAGCAGCAGCAATTTGTAAACTGGCATAATTGAGACCATCAAACCACCATCCAAGTGAAATAGATGATTTATGCTGTGCATATTGATTTGCACTTTCAAAGTCAAGATGGCCAGTTGCAAGATAATATATCGCAATAATTGTGACGACGATAACTAAGAAAGGTGTAACGATACCTAGTACTGCAATTAAACGATCAAATTTTAAAAATAATGTCACCAAAATAAGACCTACGAGAATAAGTGAACTAAGCCAATAAGGTAAATGAAAACTTTCTTGAATTGTAGATGCACCGCCCGCGCTCATAATAATAGCGAGTGAAAACAAAAATAATGTTAGGACAATATCAAATAATCGAGCAATCATAGGGTGCAAATAGTAATGAATAGATTCTGAATGATTATGTGATTTTATGTTGTAACCAGTATTTAAGACGAACATACCGCCAAGTGTGATGATTAATCCTGTAATAATAATACCTAATACACTGAATTGGCCGTTACTTGTGAAAAATTGAAATATTTCTTGACCAGTAGCAAAACCAGCGCCAACGACCACACCTACGAAGGCAAATGCTACAATCATCGATTCTTTTAAAACTTTCATTTTTAAAAATCCTTTCTAAATCAAACACATTAGAATATATTAATCTATTTTAAAGGACATTTTGTTAAAAATAAATATTAAAGTTTACTTGTAATGAACATTGTATTTCTCAAAAATACATTCGAAAGAATTTGTATAAATTTTAAGTTATATTGGGTATATAATAACTTATAGTTCTCATATAAATGTTATTTAAAAAATGTATTTAATATACTATACATGATTCAGTAAAGTTTGATAGGATATTGCAATATATTCAATTTAATTAAGGAAGGTGTAGATATGTTATTTGATTTACCTGTGATGCTAGTTATTGTGTTATTTCTTGCATTAGGTATCTTTAGTCAATGGTTAGCAAATCGAATTAAATGGCCTTCAATTGTAGTCATGTCGATTGTTGGTTTATTAGTGGGACCTATATTAGGACTAGCGAATCCTGAGCATACACTAGGTTCAGAGGTATTTAGTCCAATTGTATCTCTTGCGGTAGCAATCATCTTATTTGAAGGAAGTAGTAATTTAGACTTTAGAGAATTAAGAGGTATTTCTAAGGCGGTTATACGTATTATTACGATAGGAGCCACAATTGCGTGGGTTCTTGGAGCCATTGCCTTACATAAAATTTTAGGTTTTCCTATTTCTATCGCTATTGTTATGGGGGGATTATTTCTTATTACTGGACCAACAGTGATTCAGCCACTGTTAAAACAAGCAAAAGTTAGAAACAGTGTAGATACTGTCTTACGTTGGGAAAGTATTATACTTGATCCACTTGGTCCAATACTAGCATTAGCTGCATTTTATGTGTATCAAATCATTGGACAAGGTTTTGGTTTCCAATTACTCTTTATATTTATTTTTAAAATGTTGATTGTAGCATTAATTGGCTTTGGTGCTTCATTCTTCTTCAATTGGCTTATCCAACGTGATGTCATACCACAAAATTTAATGCCTTCCATTCAGTTGGTGTTTATATTGCTCGTATTTAGCATCTGTGACCAAATTCTCGATGAATCTGGTTTACTGGCAGTAACCATTTTTGGATTAATGATGGCACGTTATAAACGACATGATTTAATTTATAAAGAGTCAGATCATTTTATTGAAAATATGTCTTCCATTCTAGTTTCAACGGTGTTTATTTTAATAACATCATCATTGACACCATCTGTATTGATGAATGTATTATCATGGAAGCTTGTGATTTTCTCACTTGTCATGATTGTGTTAGTACGTCCAATTGCTGTTTTATTATCTACAATTGGCACTGAAATCACTAAAAAAGAACGTGCACTCGTTGCAATGATGGCCCCAAGAGGTATTGTTGTATTAACGGTAGCACAATTCTTCGGTGGATTATTCTTAAATGATAATATGAAAATGGCATCTTATATTACACCGGTAACATTTGGTCTAGTATTTATTACTGTAGTAATATATGGTTTTAGCTTTACACCAATAAGTAAAATGCTTGGTTTAGCAAGCACTGAACCTCCAGGTGTCATTTTAGTAGGTGAGAGCGAATTCTCTTATCACTTAGGTAGACAGTTACAATCGCATGGTATTCCAGTTATGGTATTTAACTTGTTTAGTAACACTTCTGATAAAGCTGAAGAACTCGGGTTTGAAATTTTTAAAGGAAATTTACTATCAAGTAGTGATCGTATGTATGCAGACTTAATTCGCTATAACAAATGCTTATTAATGACTAAATCATTTATTTTTAATAGTCTTGCATTTAATGAGTTAGTTCCAGAATTTGGATTAAATAATGTAAATATGATGCCAGTATCCTTTACAGATGATCAAGCACGTAATAATTTAAATGGACCGCTTCGTAATCATATTTTATTCGATGAAAAGCATAGTCCAAGATGGTTTGACAATGTGATTACCAATCAAAATATTGTCGAAGTTCCAGCCTCTTCATATCATGATATTACAGATAAAGATATGATTATTTATCACATTAGTGACGATAAAGAAGCGACATTCCATAGGAGTACAAAATCAATGGATGAATATGATAATGGAACATATGGTATTTTAAGAAATGTATATAAATAATAAGAACGCCCGGTAATAAGTTCATTTGAACTGCCACCGGGCGTTTTACTATAGATTTATTTTAAATATCTGTCGTGCATTAATAATTTTAACATGCGAATTTGTTCCATAATGTCTTTACCGACATTCGTATCTCTAATTTTTTTACGTTGTAATTCTTCATCAACGACACGTCGTACTGATAGTTCATCAGCACCATCAGATAAGACATTTTCTTTAGAATCAAAGAATTGATGTGCTACAAGTTGCATGCCGAATGAATTGTAAAGTAACGTGTAACCTGCGATACCTGTAGTAGATTGATAAGCTTTTGAAAATCCACCATCAATGACTAACATCTTACCATTGGCTTTAATAGGATCCTCGCCATCGATTTCTTTTACTGGTGTATGTCCATTGATAATACGACCTTCATCAGGATTAAGTCCGAAATCTTTTAGCATTTTGCGAATCATATCTACATCTTCACGTAAGTAGTAATAAGGGTTTTTAGGTTCTTTATGAGACGCTTTATCTTCAATGAAGTAGCGCTCAAATGTAGTCATGGCACGTTTACCAAATAAAGAACTATATTTTCCTGTCCATAAATACCATACAAGATCCGTAGATAAATCATCTGTTTTCTCTTTGTCGTTAAACGCTAAGCGCACGTGACGTTCAAAGACATCTAATAAATCACGGCCTTTATGTTTTACATTTTCAATTTCAAAAGCTTCCATTTCGCCATTATCATCTACAGGAATGCACCCATGAATAAGAAGATTACCATTATAAGGGAGGTATAATTTACCTTTTTGCATTAGAAAGGCCATATGACGTTTTAATTTTTCAGATTGTTGGAAAGATAGTAATAATTTATTAACAACATCTTCTTCTTCTGGTAATAATTTTGCAGGATCTTTAGGGTCCACCGTACTAAAGCAAGTATCTTTTAAAGGATACGTTTTACCATAAATTGTAATTTCGTTTGTATCATAATTTATTTTTTCTAAAACTAAACGGTCTTCCATTTCAAAGCTTGGGCGACGTTTAATAATTGGCATTTCAAGTTTAAATTGAATCATTGCAATGGCTTGGTGAATCTTAGTGATTTGTGCTTCTTCGTGTTTAGATAAGCCCACTTTTTTATCCGGACGTTTTTTCGGTTTGAACGCTGGGTTATCGCCATCATAATGTTTTTCAGCTAAAGTGAGGAGTGGTCTTAAATTAATACCATATGCATCTTCAATAATATCTAAGTTATCGTAGCGTGCACATATACGTAGTAAATTGGCTAAACATACTTTAGACCCTGCATAAGCGCCAATCCAAAGTACATCATGATTACCCCATTGAATATCAACAGAATGATAGTCAATTAATGTATCCATAATTTTGTCAGGTTCTGGACCACGATCATAGATATCACCCACAACATGAAGATGATCGACGACAAGACGTTGGATAGTATAAGATAATCCAATGATTAAATCATCTGATTGTTCAAGCTTGATAACTTGGTCTAAAAGTGTTTCATAATACGATTTTTTATTATTAAATTCGTTATTTTTATAAAGCAACTCTTCAATGATATATGTATACTCTGAAGGTAGGGCTTTACGTAGTTTTGAACGTGTATATTTTGAAGAACAATATGTGATTAAATCAATCAAACGTTCGATTGTCAGGATATACCATTCATTTAACTCCTGTTTTGAATTAAAGTCATTCTTAATGAGCTTTAACTTTTCTTCTGGATAATACACTAGCGCAGCTAAATCATCTATTTCTTTTTGAGATATGTTACCTGCAAAGATATCGTTAATTTTAGCACGGACATTACCAGAGCCATTTCTTAATACGTGTTGGAACGATTTATATTCACCGTGAAGATCGCTGACGAAGTGTTCAGTACCTTTTGGTAATTCTAAAACGGATTCTAGATTAATAATTTCTGTTGCAAGTTTTTCAGGACTATCAAATTGCTGAGATAGTAAATCTAAATACTTTTTCTTTAATTCACTTTCCGTAGATTGAGACATTTGATTTCACTCCTGTATGGGAAATTTATTAGATAGTAAGCAGAGTAATAAAACCGCTTACATAAATTATCGTTAAAAAGCATCACTTTTTCAACAGTGATGCTTAAATTGTTGTAAATTTAATTTGAAAGTAAAATTAATGTACTTATTTAGCGTTACTTTTTTTGAAGAATAGACGATAGAGTACATAAAGAATAATAATGATAAGAATCACATACATAAAATAAGAATATGTATGGATACCAGACATTAATACATCGAAACTATCGCTAAGAAGACGACCAAGTAAAATTAAGGCAAAGTTCCAAATCGTTGTGCCTAATAAAGATAAAGTCGTAAATGTTGCAACGTTCATCTTATTAATACCTGCTGGAATAGTGATTAATACACGTAAAACAGGAATGAAACGACATAATAGAACTGCCCATGCGCCATAACGTTTAAACCAGTCGTTTGCACGTTTAACATCATTCCCTTTAAGTTTGAACCATTTACCATACTTATCAACAAATCGATAAATACTTTCCTCTTTAATTAAACGACATAAATAATACAAAATAAGTAAACCGATAAATGAAGCAATTGTTGAAATAATAAATAAGACTAAAATTGAAAGGCCTGATTTCACTGACATTAAACCTGCAAATGTTAATATAATTTCAGAAGGAACAACAGGTAAGACATTTTCTAATAAAATAAGAATAAAAATGGCTGCGTAACCCCATTGTCCTATAAAGTTGGTAATTATTTGTTCCATTATAAAGTTAAACATCCTTCGAAAAAATTTACTCGAATAAAAAATTCATAGTAAGTTCATTATATAAGAATTTACTATGAATTGCTTGTTATAACAGTATATGAATTATGCAACCTATTTTAAGGATTTTAAATATTGATGATACAAATGTTCTGCTTCATCATCATCTTCAATGCCATAGACATTCATTCTACCATCTTTAAATAAGGTAATCTCGTAATTACCGTCTTTAATCAACTTTGCAAATGTAGTTGACTTTACGATATCGCCCGGGAAATGTTCAGCGTAGTCGAACGCAGTAGGTTGATATCTGAATAGGTAGGTCTTTCCACATAAACTTTCAATATTCTGTTGTTGTTTCGTTTCTAATAATTCATAATGACCTTTTCCACATACCTCACAGCCATTATCTTTCAAGATATCGACGTTCATCGCTTTATAATCGATATTAAATGTATCAAGAGTAATTAACTTATGAGAAAATCCATGACCAGATAAATAACGAATCGCTTCTGTGACCTCATAGCTTGCTACCTGTGTAATCACAGGCGGTAATACGCCATTAATAGCACAACTCTCTGCACTGGTTGGAATTTGTTTTAATAAACATTTCAAACAAGGTCCTTTAAAATCGATGCCATAAACGGTACCTTTACTGCCTACTGCAGCGCCATATACCCATGGAATATGATGTTTATGACAAGCTTCATTAATAAGGTAACGAATCTTGAAATGATCCATTCCATCAATGACGATATCGGGATTGGCCTCTTTTAAAATGTCCTCAATATTTGTAGAATCAATTTCTTGATAATACGTTCTCACGTCTACATTTGAATTAATGTGTGCAATCTGTTGTTTAATGGCATGAACTTTAGGACTCATATGGTTCGCATCTTCTTCGGTATAAAGAGCTTGACGATGTAAGTTGGATAAATCAACGATATCCATATCAACAATTGCCAAATGATGCGCGCCCATACGGGCTAAAATTTCCGCCACATGACTTCCTAATGCTCCTGCACCAAGTATTAAAATCTTTGCGTTGGATAGGGCAGTTTGGCCATCTTCTCCAAAAGCATGATAACGCAATTGACGATGATAACGTTGCATTATAAAAATCCTAAGCCTTCAGTAGGACTTGAAGCCTGTGCAGTATATTTTACTGGAATACGTCCTGCTTCATAAGATAAACGACCGGCATTAATACCGAGTTTCATTGCTTCAGCCATTTTGACTGGATCTTTGGCACCTGACACAGCAGTATTTAACAGAATAGCATCTGCACCTAATTCCATCGCATGACATGCATCTTTTGGAGAACCAATACCTGCATCAACAATAACTGGAACGTTTGAATTTTTAATAATATAACTTAAATTAAGTGGATTGTTAATGCCACGTCCAGTTCCAATTGGAGATGCGAGTGGCATGACAGCGTGTACGCCTAATTCTTCTAAACGTTTCGCTAAAACTACATCGTTAGAAACATAAGGACATACAATGTAGCCTTTGTCTAATAACACTTTACATGCTTCATATGTTTCAAATGGATCAGGTAGCAATGTTTCATCGTCGCCAATCACTTCGACTTTAATCATGTCACATACTCCAGCATGTTTTGCAATTTCAGCGATGCGAATCGCTTCTTCAGCAGTTTTGGCGCCAGCTGTATTTGGAAAAGTAATAAAGTCTTTAAGATTAATATTTGCTAATGGATTAGGCAAGTTTTTATCATATAAATTCATACGTCTTACGGCAAAAGTCAGCACATTGGCCTCTGCTGCTTCAATCGCCTTTGTTTGTGTAGCTTCATCTTCAAATTTACCTGTACCTAATAATAAACGAGATTTAATTTCTAATGGTCCAATTTTAAACATTTTATCCGCCTCCAACAAATTCTAATAATTCTAATCGATCATCTTCACGTACTGTATGTTGATCGTAGTCTTCTTGTTTAATTAAAGTTTTATTATGTTCGACAATGACACGTTTAGGATCTAATTCAAGAGATTCAAGTACAGATGTAATAGATTGTTCTGAATCAAAGTTAAACGTGTCACCGTTAATGATACACTTCATGATCTAACCTCCTTGAAACACTGAATGAGTCATACCGACGTGGCTTAACACCGGTGAGTATCCAATTGGCGATATCACGACCAATAATAGGTGAAAGTAAAATACCGTTACGATAATGACCAGAAATCACATATAAATCTTCATCAATACGGTCCATTATCGGTATTTCTCCTTCAGTATATGGACGTACGCCAGACCACTGTTTAATGACTTTGCCGTGTGCAAGTTCTGGTATACGTTCATTTGCACAGTGGTGTAACCAAGAGATACCATCGTCTGTATTACCAACTGAATAGTTATCAAATTCACTTGTGGCACCAATTAAGAAACGATTTGGATACTTTGGTACGATGTAACAGCCATTGGTCATAAATACGGTTTCTTTTAAATCCAAATGGTCATTTTCAATAAGTAAGACTTCACCTTTTACACCGACGACATCTCTAGGTAGTGAGTATTGAGTTAATAATTTAGATGTCCATGCGCCTGCTGCCACAATGACTTTCTTAGCTTGTAATGTGCCTTGTGACGTTTCAACATCGTAGTACCCATTTTGGCGCTGAACAGATTGTACCTCTGTATTGACATATCGCTTAATTTGACGTTGCTTTAAAGATGTAAATAAAGCTTTAGTATAGTGATTTGCATTAATTTGACCATCATTTGGAATGTAAATAGCCATTTCGCTTGATATCACTGTACCATGCGTTAAACGGGCAAGCTCATTATCAGAAAGGATAATTACGCTAGAATCTAGTGAACTTAAAAATTGATATTGCTTCTCTAAACTTTCAACATCTTCAGGACGATTAGCCACTTTAATTAAGCCAGAATTTTGAAACTGAATATCGATGCCGGTTTCGTCTTCTAAATCTTGGCATAATTGAGGAAAGAGACTTCTTGATTCAAGCGCTAATCTAAATAAATCAGTATCTTCAGTAAATTCATTTTGAGCACCTAACATACCACCTGCTTTATATGACGCGTGTTTACCTGGTACGTCACGATCGATAAGTGCAATGTCAAGGTGAGATTGACTTAATTGGCGTGCAATAGACATGCCAATGACACCAGAACCTATGATTAAAACATCATGCATCTTTCAACCACTCCTTTCTCAACAGTTCAATTTGTTGTAAAGATGCGTTCATAAAGAAAGAAATTGCACAAATTCCTTTAAACCCTTGAGGTAATTGAGGAATCGTTTTTTCAGTGATACCTCCAATGGCATAAATTGGAATAGGAATCTCTAACACACGTTGAATCTCTGCTTTTGATCGAGGCAATTGATTAGGTTTTGAAGACGTCTTAAAAATGTGTCCGAAAAAGACATAATCAAGATCGTGTTCATAAGCTGCTTTAACAGAGTCAAATGAATGTGTAGACATACTGACCTCAATATTTGGATGAATAGATTTATAGTTAAATGCATCGTCATCCATTTCTCGAAAATGAATTCTAGAGAGGTGAAGTTGTTCTAACAAGTGAATATCACTATGAATAATGATTTTTGATTTAGGAAATCCTTGTTCTATAAGTGATTTTAAAAATGAAGATAAGTCACTTGGTGTCATGGGAGTGCGAAACAATAACCCATCTATTCCATCTGAGATATCAAGAAAATGTTGTAAATCATCATTGGTTAACTCTTTATATTTCGTAATCGCTATAAAAATGAACATCACTCCTTATTAAACAAAAAAACGCTATGTCCCTGTCGTAGGGAAATAGCGTTTTGCTTAACTTTACGATATCCTAGTCGCCACTTTCCTACGCCAGTACAAACTGGATCAGGTTCCAGGAATTATAAAGTTCGTTCTTTACTCTCAGCCTTAAACAAAGGCACTTCCAGTGGATTGTTTATTCGGTTGTTTTTAAAATAAACATTAGCATTTTTGCTTCATTTTTATTCTACAACCTTTTCTAATAGAGTTCAATTACAAAAAAGATTAGATTTATAGCAATATACTTTTCATAACACATACCGCTTTTTATATAGCTATTTATAAATTAAATGAAAAATATTAAAAAAAGTAATTGTAAACGTTTACAAAAACTGTTAATATTATAAAAAATATATCAGAAAGCCTATGAGAAGGGGCTCGAAAGGCGGTTAAAAATAAAAGGGAACGACATGATTGGGAGTTTTCATTTTCAACTTGTAAGTAGAATCAACACAACTTTAAAGGGAAGCAGGAAAAATAATTATGGTACAAAGACAAAAGAAAAGTAATGTTCGTTGGTATTTCGCTCTCGCATTTTTTATTATTGGGGTAATTGCATATATGGATAGATCTAATATCTCATTTATCGCACCTCAAATGATGGAAGATCTTCACATGACAAAGCAACAATTTGGTTTATTAGCTTCATTCTTCTCACTAGGTTATGCATTGATGCAAGTACCTTCAGGTATGTTAGCAGAGAAATTTGGTCCACGTAAGATGATTTCAATTGCATTATTATGGTGGAGTGCATTTACAATTTTAACGGGAATGATTAAACATCATGGTCTATTATATTTAGTACGTTTCTTATTTGGTGTCGGAGAAGCGCCAATGTATCCATCTAATGCAGTATTCAATTCAACTTGGTTTGCTAAGGACGAAAAAGGGAGAGCATCGAGTGCGTTGTTAGCAGGATCATATTTCGGTCCAGTATTAGCACCAGTAATTACCATCGCAATTGTTAATGCATTTAACTGGCAAGCAGTATTCTATATTTTCGGTGCAGTTGGTATTGTGATTGCAGCACTTTGGGCAATTATTGCAAAAGATTTACCTGAGCAACATCGCATGGTCAATGATGCAGAAAAACAGTATATCATGCAACATCGTGATTTAGTAGAAACAACTAAATCCGTAGCACCTTGGAATCAATTTTTCAAACGCGTGAGTTTCTACGCAATTGCAGGACAATATTTCGTTGTTCAGTTCGTTATCGCTTTATTCTTAATTTGGTTACCTACTTATTTAACTGAACAATATCATGTACAATTTAAAGATATGACAATTAGCGCTTTACCATGGTTTATTATGTTTATTTTAATTTTATCTGCGGGTGCGATTTCAGATAAAATTTTACGTAGTGGCCAAAGTCGTTTTGTAGCGAGAGGATTAATTGCAATTGTTGGCTTTATCGTATTTGCTATCTCAATTTTCTTTGCAGTTCATACAGAAAGCTTATATGTAACCATTTTCTGGTTATCACTTGGCTTAGGTGGTATGGGTATTTCAATGGGAATGAGTTGGGCAGCAGCAAATGATATTGGACGTAACTTTGCTGGTACAGTATCTGGTTGGATGAACTTATGGGGAAATATTGGTGCGTTAATCAGTCCGTTTTTAGCAGGTGCATTAGTATCATCACTTGGCTGGACAATGACATTCCAATTATTAATTATTCCAGCGGTGATTGCAGCCGTATTATGGTTCTTCGTTACACCAGACAAACCATTAATTAAAGACGAAAGTAAACATATTAAATAATATTTACACATTATCCACAAAAGTGAAAGCCTGGGACATCATCAGTTGTCTCAGGCATTTTTAATATATTGACTGTCGATGACTGAATTAAAAATAAATGCGGCCTCTCTTCTTACTATCGTTTTCTTTTTATCATAGCCGGGTAAAACGTTATAATAATATTTGGAAGGTGATTATATGATTATTATTAATGCAAAACTTAAAATCAAAGAAGACGTTCGTGAAGATTATTTAGATTTAATGAATAAATTAGTTCAAAGTTCACGTCAAGAACCTGGTAATACATTTTATTCACATTATGAAGATGTAACTGAACATAATACCTTTGTTGTTGTTGAAAATTATAAAGATCAAGAAGCGGTTCAAGCACATAACCATTCAGATCACTTTAAAACATTTAGTGAAAACATTGGAAAATATGTAGCTGAAGAACCTGTCATTGATGTAGCAGAAACAAAATAGAAATTAAAAGATGCCTTGTCTAAGTATTGCTTGGGCAAGGCATCTGTCATGTTATCATGTAATGGTATAGATAAAGAAAGGAACGATAACATTGGGACATGTCATAAATTCATTAATCAGGTTTGATAAGTCAAAAATTAATATTTGGAAAGGTATACGCCAAGGCTTATTAATGATTATTCCAGCATTAATAGGTCATTTATTAGGGCATTTTAGTTTTGGATTGCTCGTAGCAACCGGAACTTTGGCACATACTTATGTATTTAAAGGTTCTGCACAATCCATGCTAAGAACAGTTATCATTTGTACACTTTCATTCACTGTGTGTATGATACTTGGTACCTTAACTGTCAGCCAGCCTGTCTTATACGGCGTATTATTATTATTTGTTACGGCTATTCCGTTTTACGTATTTAACGTATTAAAAATTGTAGGGCCATCATCCACATTCTTTTTAGTCACATTTTGCTTATCGAGTAATCTACCCGAAGCTCCAGAACAAGCACCGATTCGTGGCTTAGCGATTTTTATTGGAGGAATGTTAGCGACATTAGTCGTCATTTTAAATATTCTCTTTCAAAAGCAAAAAGCTGAAGATCGAGCGATTACTGCTGACTTTAAAATTATTAATAACTTAATGCATAACTTCAATGATGCCGAAAAATTTAAAGCAATTTCTCAAGATACGGTCACACAATTTAAGACGTCAGAAAAGTTATTGATAACGTCAACTACAGCAATGAGTGAAAAATTGAGTTCACATTTTGAAAAGCTATTACTTCTTCACACCTCAGCACAAGGAATTTATGCTGAGTTATTGGAATTAAATGAAAAAAATATTCGTCCTATTCCACAAGAATTAATTGAAATGATGGATATGATTACAAGAAATGCCTATAAATTATCTTCAAAACGAGAAAAATGGACAAAAAAAGTCGATGTGGATGAACCATTTGAAAGTTTAATGCAACATATACTGAAAATAGATGAAATTGCGCATTTACAACCTGAACAAATTGAATCTGAAGCAAGTATTCGTAAGCCTTTGTATAGTAAGCGTATTGTTCAAAACTTAACATTAGATTCAATCATTTTCCGTAATACATTAACTTATGCAGTGATTATGGGTGTGGCTATTTTTGTCTCATTATTTTTCAATATTCAACGATCCTATTGGATTCCGTTATCAGCACATACTGTCTTGTTAGGATTAACGACAATTCGTATGTTAGACCGTTCGTTAGCTCGTGGTCTCGGTACCATTGTAGGGACATTATTACTGTCAGCTATACTCTTTTTCCAACCACATTTAGTTGTCGCTGTCACATTAATGGGTCTATCTGCCATGATGACAGAAGGATTCGTTGCAGCTAATTATGCTTTTGCGGTCATTTTTATTACGACACAAGTCATCCTGTTAAATGGTTTAGCCTCTGGTAATCTATCAATTGATATTGCGTATACGCGTATCGTTGATGTATTGATTGGTATTGTAATTGCAGTGATTGGCATTTTAGTCATTAACCGAAAAAATGCTTCAACCATGTTACCTACAGTGATAGCAGAGGTGGCACGAAAAGAAGCTGTTATTTTCCAATATTTATTCTCTGAAAATAACTATCAGGACACAGAGCGGGATAAAATTGAAAGTTTATCATTATCTGTAAAAATGAATAATATGACGCAAGTGTACAATTCAGCAAATGGTGAATTATTCTCGAATAAAGAAGCTATTCGTTATTATTATCCAAGTATTTTTGCATTAGAGGAAATTAGCTTTATGTTAATGCGCGCAATGCAAGACCAACATCGTCAACGTATTTCAGAGGACCAAATGGGAGAATATCTTGTTACATTTGAAAACGTAGCAAAACACTTTGAATTGCGTGGTAGTCTTAATGAAAAAGAATTGACTGATTTACCACAGTATAATTATTTAAAATCTGCACTCATGAAATTACAAGATAATTGTGTGGCGACACGTAAAGATATTAATCATACAGAAAATCAAAAAACGGTGGAAGCCTAATATCAATGTATGACGTTTCATCGTAGAGTATGGTGGTAAAGCTTACTAAACACTTTAGAGGAGCGTGACATCATGCCTTGGACAATGGATGATTACCCACAAACTTGGAAAAACTTGGACGAATTAGAACGTAAAAAAGCAATTGATATCGCAAATGCGATGTTAAAAGATGGGTACAAAGAAGGAGACGCTATTCCTATTGCAACAAAACAAGCGGAAGAGTGGTACAAAGATGCTAGCAACGAAGAACTAGAAAAACTAAAACACAAACATATTACACAGCATCAAAAAGATCCATCAGCACGCCCTGAACTGAATGATGAAGATGTTCATGTATATTATGAAGATCATGAATGGAAAGTAAAAACAGAAGAGGCAAAGCAAGCTTCAGATACGTTTAGTACTAAAGAAGAAGCAAAACAACGTGCCAAAGAAATTGCTAATAATCGTGGTACACAAGTGATTGAACATAAAAAAAGTGAATAATCTATAAAGTCCGAGTAGCAATTAAACCTGCTATTCGGCTTTTTTTATGACTAAATAACTCAGACTAAATGAGTAGAGTAAAGTCTAGGTTATCATTTTTAGTTCACTTAAGAGTTAGCTATAATATACAGTGATGATTAAAGGAGGCAACAAATATGTACGTAGAGAGAAAACCATCATTGTACATTGAAGATTTACGAAGTGAATTTAAAAAGAATCTTCATCAATTTAAAGATGGAGATGAAGCATTCGATAAACTAGTTGGTTTTGTAGAACTAGATCATCTATATTCTTCTGCATTAAAAGAGATTAGTACGAAATTAGATATTTTAGATGATAATTTTAATCATATTTATAAACACAATCCTATTCATCACATGGAACGTCGTGTTAAAGAAATGACGAGTTTAGTTAAAAAGTTACAACGTAAAGGTTTCAATGTAGATGCAAAAACAGCGAAAGCTAATATTTTAGATATTGCTGGTATTCGCGTGGTATGTAATTATCTTGAAGACATTTATGTCATTGAAAAGTTATTGCTTAAACAAGAAGATGTTAAATTACTTAAACGTAAAGATTATATTGAACATCCAAAAGAAAATGGTTATCGTAGTTTACACTTAGTCGTGACCATCCCAGTCTTTTTAGCCGATAGAGTGGAAGTTACACCAGTAGAAATTCAAATTCGAACAATAGGTATGGATATGTGGGCGAGTTTAGAACATAAAATCCGTTATAAAAATAATACCAATACAGAGGACTATAAAGATAAACTTAAAGAATGTGCAATCGAGATCTCAGATGTCGAAGCAAAAATGCAAACCATTCACTCAGAGATTCAAGATAAAGATAAATAGTTTAGTAATATAGCGAAACGATAGAAACGTATAGCTATTGTTTCGCTTTTTTATGTAAGATGAAATGATATATTTTTATGATAAAGCAAATTAATAGTAATATATGTATTTTGGAGTTTTAAGATGATGGAGCAGAATTTTAAGTCACAACGATATGAATTAAAACAATTTAAGGGTGAACACATTGAAATTGCATTTGCCGGAAATATGGATGCAGATAAAACCATCGTATTTATACATGGAGCAATGATGACATATCGCATTATGTTGTTGTTTGAACCTTATTTTAGAGAGAATAACCTTATTTTTGTTAACTGTCCGAGTAGAGGCAAAAGCTCTAACATTGTAAGAGAACAACATACGTTAGATGATTATTCTGAGCGTATCAATGATGTACTTTCACAAGTTATAGAAACATACGGTATTAAAAATTTAGTTATCATAGGTTATTCTATGGGAGGGATGATTGGCACACGCTTATTAAAATTTAATACTTTACCTATTTCACATCTGGTTTATTTAAACAGCGCCGCACGCATTACACCAAACCAAAGCATGTTGTCACGTTTATTTACTTCAAATAGTAAAAGAGATCATTTTAAAGATGAGATGATTGCTTTTAAAAATTTACCGCAATATATTTTAAAAAAATCTTTTTATAACAAAAATAACAGCATTCGTAACTTATTTTCATATATTGCACCAATTAAAACGATTATTACAGACATCATTTATTCTACAAACGCAGATTACCTTCCAGATATAGAGAAAATAGAGCAATTTCCTAAACTTTTATTTATTTCGGGAGAAGATGACGAAATCATTCCTTACACTGATTCACAAGAAACAATGAAAATGTATAAAAAATATGGCGGTGAAGTAAATGAAGTTATATATTCTGGTATCGGGCATATCGACTTTCCTGCTGTCTTGGATAATCTTCCTAATGGAACAATAGGTATTATTGACCACATTAAACAGTGGATTCAAGAAGAATAAGACGGACGGCAGACTGAATAAGCAAATGTTAAAATAATACTTGCTTATGACGTAGCGTCATTAGCTATGTTAACAGTAGGAGGTGAATGATATGTCACGTTATACGATTGGAGAATTAGCAAAACAGAGTAAAGTCACGATTCGAACACTACAATATTACGATCGAAAAGGATTACTTATAGCTCATCGACAAAAAGACTCTAATCGCAGATATTATACTGAGGAACATGTAAAGCAACTTGAACTGATTTTAGTATTAAAACAATTAGGATGTACGTTAGATGAAATAAAGACATTACTCGGTGAAGATACAAATATGAACACTCTTAAAACATTACTTTCATTGAGAAAAGATGAGTTGCATTCAAAAGTAGAGGTGTACAGTCATACATTAAATCAAATTGAAAAAGTCGAAACATACATTTCTGAGCAGTCAAGTGCGCCTATTAACCATCTTACTGACATTGATGTTGCTATGAAACAAGAATATAAAATAACACACTTTAGAAAAAAGATTTGGATAAGTGCTGGAATCTTAGGGATAATACAATATAGTAGTTTACTATTAAGCTTATTAAGACGTTCAACTAAGCCATTAGTAGTTATATTCCCCATCTTAATCACATATACCATTGTGCTTATAGCAATATATTTAAAAAAAGTGTCATATCTGTGTCCGAATTGTCAGCATACATTTAAACCTACATTAGGTGTCTTCATGAAGGCGAAACATACACCTAAAACAAGACAACTCACATGTCCCAACTGCCATCAAACATATTATTGTATCGAAGTATACCAAAACGAATCGTAATAAACGCCTGGCTTATAATGAGCTAGGTGTTTTAAATTACAAAAAAGTAAGCGCTTGCAAAATTAAAGTGAGTGTATTACTATACTTGTATACAAGTTAACGTATTGAGGTGAAAAGATGGAAGAACATTATCCGAAACAATGGAAAAACAGAATGACTACAGGGGAAAGTATCGCTGCGGAACTTAGGTTTCAGATTGTTAATAGTACACTTGAACCCGATACATTACTAACTGAAAATCAAGTGGCTAAACAATTCGATGTAAGTCGTTCTCCAGTTAGAGATGCATTTAAATTGCTACAAACGAATCAACTCATTCACCTCGAACGTATGGGTGCAAGGGTTCTTGAATTTGGTGAACAAGAAAAGAAAGAATTATATGATTTGAGATTAATGCTTGAATCCTTTGCATTTTCAAAGTTAAAGCATATTGATAGAAATAAAGTTATTAAAGAAATGAAAAAACATTTAGAAATGATGAAAGTCGCTGTTCAATTTGAAGATGCTGAATCATTTACGCAACATGATCTTCAATTTCATGAAGCATTGATTCACGCCTCTCGACATCATTATCTTCAAACATTTTGGAACCATTTGAAACCAATTGTAGAAGTACTTGTATTATGTTCAATGAGAGAGCGAATGAGAATAAATAAAGAAGATTTTGACAGAATACACCGTAATCATTCGGTATTTATAGAAGCGGTAGAACGTTATGATACTGATACTTTAAGAGAAGCGTTTCATCTAAACTTTGATGATGTAGGTAAAGATATTGAAAACTTTTGGTTACAATAAATAGAAGGAAGAAGGAATACGTATGAAATACATGATTGGAGTAGATATTGGAACAACAAGTACGAAGTCAGTACTTTATGATGAACATGGTCAATGTGTTACAAAGCATAATATTGGCTATCCTTTACATACGCCAAATGTTGATGTTTCAGAAGAAAATCCTGACGAATTATTCGATGCCGTATTAATGACAGTCAAACATGTGGTTCGCGAATCTGGAGTGCGCAAAGAAGATATTAAACTCATTTCTTTTAGTGCACAAATGCATAGCTTAATTGCACTAGATAGCCAACACGAGCGCTTAACTGAAAGTATCATTTGGGCAGATAATCGTGCGAATAAATATGCTGATTTGATTAATGAACAACATAACGGACATGATATTTATAAACGCACAGGTACACCTATTCATCCTATGTCACCACTCTCTAAAATCTTTTGGATGAAACATGAACAGCCAAATATTTATCAAAATACGGCAATGTTTGCGGATATTAAAACGTATATTTTCTATCAGCTTTATGGAGAATACGTGATAGATCACTCTATGGCTTCAGCGACAGGTATGTTTAACTTACAGCAGTTAGACTGGGATCAAGAAGCTCTTGAATTACTCGGTATTTCAAAATCTCAATTACCTCAACTTGTACCAACGACACATATTTTAAGAGGAATGAAAAAACGTTATGCCACATTGATGGGTATCGATGAACAGACACCAGTAGTCGTGGGCGCAAGTGATGGGGTGTTATCTAATTTAGGCGTTAATAGTTATAAAAAAGGGGAAGTTGCCGTCACAATTGGGACATCAGGTGCGATTCGCACAGTCATTGATAAACCTCGTACAGACTACAAAGGTCGTATTTTCTGTTATGTCTTAGATGAAGAGCATTATGTGATTGGTGGACCGGTTAATAATGGTGGCGTCATTCTTCGATGGTTAAGAGATGAATTGCTCGCCAGTGAAGTTGAAACAGCCAAACGTTTAGGAGTAGATCCTTATGATGTGCTTACCAAAATAGCAAGTCGTGTTAAGCCAGGTGCAGATGGTTTAATTTTCCATCCATATCTTGCAGGGGAACGTGCACCATTATGGAATGCGAATGCTCGCGGCTCATTCTTCGGCTTAACGTTATCACATCAAAAAGAACATATGATACGCGCCGCACTTGAAGGAGTCCTTTACAACCTTTATACCGTCTATTTAGCACTAATTGAAGTAATGAATGAAACACCAAATACGATTAAAGCAACAGGAGGTTTCGCGAAAAGTGAAGTATGGCGTCAAATGATGGCAGATATTTTTGATACGGATGTCATTGTGCCAGAAAGTTATGAAAGTTCTTGTTTAGGTGCATGCGTACTTGGTTTAAAAGCATTGGGAGACATTGAGGATTACTCAGTTATTGAAAATATGGTCGGTACGACACATGCACATCAACCAAATCAAGAAACAGTAAATATTTATCAACAACTTGTAACGATATTCATTAACTTAAGCCGTACACTTGAAGATCGCTATGCAGAAATTGCTGATTTTCAACGTAAACACATTGATTAATCGACGTATCTAAACAAATTAAACGCCAAAAGGGGAGAAGACAAATGGGAACAGTATGGACACTAGCAAGTGTAGTCATTGGAATCGCATTATTATTGACACTAATTATTTTCTTAAAACTCAACACATTTATTTCCTTAATTATTACATCTATTGTAACTGCTATCTTATTAGGTATGCCTTTGAATAAAGTAATGGAAACGATAGAAGCAGGTATGGGTGGCACACTAGGTCATATTGCACTTATCTTTGGATTAGGAGCAATCCTTGGTAAATTACTTGCAGATGGCGGGGGAGCCAACCGTATTGCAGATACACTGATTGATAAATTTGGACAAAAACATGTTCAATGGGCGATGCTGATTGCAGCTTTTATCGTTGGTATTGCATTATTCTTTGAAGTAGGACTAGTATTACTCATTCCACTTGTTTTTACAATTGCTAAACGTGCGAAAGTGTCACCACTGAAACTAGGATTACCCATGGTCACAGCATTATCTGTTACACATGGCTTTTTACCACCTCATCCTGGTCCAGTAGTCATAGCTAAAGAATTAAAAGCGAATATTGGACATGTGTTATTATATGGCATTATTATTGCCATTCCAGTGACGCTCATTGCAGGTCCAATCTTTAATAAATTTGCACAAAAACTTATCCCATCTGCTTATACACGTGAAGGGGATATTTCAGCACTTGGTTCACAAAAAGAATTTAAAGAATCAGAAATGCCAAGTTTTGGTTTAAGTATACTTACTGCAGTACTACCTGTTATTTTAATGTTATTATCAACAATTGTTCAATTAGTGACTGGACATGAAAATGCTAAAAATTTATTTGAACATATTGTTTACTTTATCGGTACAGCAGGTACAGCTATGTTAATTTCAGTCATCTTTGCTATTTTTTCAATGGGCTTACATAGAGGAAGAAAAATGGACGACATTATGAAATCTGTAACAAATGCTATTTATCCAATTGGGATGATGCTGTTAATTATTGGAGGTGGCGGTACATTTAAACAAGTATTGATTGACGGTGGTGTAGGTAATACGATTGCTAAACTATTTGAAGGTTCTACGATGTCACCAATCTTACTTGCATGGATTGTGGCTGCCGTGTTACGTATCGCGTTAGGTTCAGCAACGGTTGCAGCCATTTCTACTACAGGTATCGTGTTACCATTATTACAACATTCAGATGCGAATGTGGCACTTGTTGTACTTGCCATTGGTGCAGGTAGCGTTATCTTATCACATGTTAACGATGCTGGATTCTGGATGTTTAAAGAGTATTTCGGACTTACCGTTAAAGAAACATTCTTAACTTGGTCATTACTTGAAACCATCATTTCAGTATCGGGCATTATCTTTATCTTATTCATTAGTTTGTTTGTATAACTTACGTGTCTAATAGAAGACAAGTCAGCCAAGTAAAGAATTTAGTAATCATTAATAGATACAGTTTGTAATTGAATATATACTTTACCGAAAGGATCTCAAATTGAGATCCTTTTTCTTATCTTTGATTGTATATGTTTTTTCTTTTAAAAAAATTTTTTGTTAAGATTAAAGAGTTAGTATTAAAATATGTATTTTACAATTTTATTAAAATAATTTGCTTTTTTATTATTACATAAATATACCTCGAAAAAATAGATATAGGAGAATGTATATGAACGATAATTTAGCTTTAAAATTTAAAAAAATATTACAATTAAAAAAAGAGATATATGATCAAGGTATTAAATTTAAAAAAATGTGGGATAAAGGTAATATATACTTAGATTTAATTAACAATATTGAGCAAAATATAAACAATAATATTCTAGAAGATGAAAAATATGCTCATGCAAGTGTAGGACAGGGGAGATATAGTAACGTTCCATGGATAGCAATATACAACCCTGAAATCACAGAGGATACAAAAGATGGATATTATGTAGTAATCTTAATTCATCCTGAAGGAAAGGGTGTATATTTATCTTTAAATCAAGGGTGGATTAAAATAAAAAATAAGTATACTCGAAATTCAAATAATGCCAAAAGAGAAGCCTTAAAATTATCAAAAACTTTGAGTAATTATTTTAGTGATGGAGATTATAATAAAGGAGCTTTTGCGTATAGTGAAAATGATAATGAAAAAAATTACGGCAAATATGCTATAGGATATACATATGGATCTATTTTATATAAATATTATAAAATTGATGATTTGGAACAATATGATTTTTATAAAGAGATAAAAAAATTTATTGAATTATTTGATGAATTATCTGTTCATGTATCAAAGGAACAATATGACAACTTAATTAACGGTAAAAATCCGCTTTTAAAAGAAAAAAGTAAATTAAAAAATATTAAAAAAGTTGCCCCCCCCTACTTCGACATCTTATGTAAAAAAAGAACATCTTTCTAAAAAGTATATAAATAATGAGAAAATGGATAATTTAAACAAATTAAACAAGTCAATAGGAAATAAAGGAGAATATCTGGCTGTTAATTATTTTAATCAGTTAATAGACGAAGAAGTAGATGAAAATAAAAAAGATAAATTTAGAATTTTAATAAATAATGAAATGTCTCAAAACCATGGTTATGGATACGATTTAGTAGCATTTGATCCAAATAATTTAAGTGAACCGCACGAGAAATACATTGAAGTAAAAGCTACAACTTCAAAAAAAATAGATGAACCTTTCTATCTTTCTGTTAATGAATTAATAGCTATGTTTAAATATAAACATGAATATTTAATTATGCGATTTTATGATATTAACAGTAATGAGCCTAAAATGTATATCATTGATCCTTATGAAAATTATAGTCAATTTGATAATCCATTAGATCTTTTAGAGAAAGTCTTTGAACATGAATCTATTCAATTTAAGATATTTCATAAATATTAATAAAAAGTAATATTTTTGTAGTGCTTTAAAAAGATTTATTTATCTTATAAATAGTTAATAGTAAGCTTACGGTCAATCGCTATGAATGGTAATAAAAGAATGATAAACTTACTTATAATATAAAAGACAGAATACATAAAGGAGATATTCGAGTTTGAAACAGATAAAGAAAGCCATCATACCTGCGGCTGGTTTAGGGACACGTTTTTTACCAGCGACAAAAGCCATGCCTAAGGAAATGCTTCCTATTTTAGATAAGCCAACGATTCAATATATTGTTGAAGAAGCGGCACGTGCAGGCATTGAAGATATTATTATTGTGACAGGTAAACATAAACGTGCGATTGAAGATCACTTCGATAATCAAAAAGAACTAGAAATGGTTCTTGAAGAAAAAGGTAAAACAGAATTACTAGAAAAAGTACATTATTCTACAGATTTAGCGAATATCTTCTACGTACGCCAAAAAGAACAAAAAGGGTTAGGTCATGCGATTTATACTGCACGTCAATTCATTGGTGATGAACCATTTGCAGTATTATTAGGTGATGATATTGTGGAATCTGAAGAACCAGCGATTAAACAATTGATGAACGTCTATGAAGAGACAGGACATTCAGTCATTGGTGTGCAAGAAGTACCTGAACATGTGACACATCGCTATGGCATTATTGATCCATTAGAGAAACAAGGTCGCCGCTATGAAGTGAAACAATTTGTTGAAAAGCCTAAACAAGGTACAGCACCTTCTAATTTAGCGATTATGGGACGTTATATTTTAACACCAGAAATTTTTGATTATTTAAAAACACAAAAAGAAGGCGCCGGTAATGAAATTCAATTAACCGATGCCATTGAACGGATGAATGGTGACGTTCCAGTGTATGCGTATGACTTTGATGGTGACCGTTATGATGTTGGAGAAAAATTAGGATTCGTTAAAACGACAATTGAATATGCGTTAAAAGATCCTAAAATGAAAGATGAACTCGTCACGTTTATTAAAGATTTAGGGCTATAATAAAATAAAGTGCCTAAGACATTGAAGAATAAGTGGTGATTCTTCAATCTTCTTAGACACTTTAATCTCATCAAAACTAAAACTAAAAACAGGACACACCCCATTTTCCGCTAAGGTGTGCCCTACTCAGAGAAGAGATAAATTGTCGACAAACTCTTCTCCAAGCACAAATCCTCAACATCCCAGAAAATTTTTTTTCTGAGAATCTTTTCCTCAGCGTCTTAGGACTTCTCCTAAGACATTTTTATTATATAATATAAATTTTGAATATAATAGATGTTGCAATAGCAATATTTTGACTAATAATATCACTTTTTGGAAAATTATATTATATATTTAACCTATTTACAAATTGAATAAAAAAATTGTAAATATAAATTAGTAATATAGTGTGTAAATAGTATTTTATATGGGTAGATAGTTTGTATATATGATAAGGAGGAAATTATTATGGCTAAAAGTGCAGGTTTATTAAGAATCGTAGCAGGTATCGGTGCAGCAGCAGCTGCAGTAGCATTATCACGTGAAAGTAGCAGAAATAAATTAAAAGCTGAGTATAATAAATATAAAGAAAATCCAGAAGGCTATAAACAAAATGCGAAAGGACTAGTTAATGATATTAGTTCAAAAGCAAATGAAACAATTCAAAACGTAAAGAATGACCCACAAGGTTATGCAAATCGTTTAAAAAATGATCCTAAATCTTTATTACAAGATGAAAAATCTAAATTCACTAATGTGAATACTAAAAAAAATGATGCACATGAATTAGCAGAAGATAAATTCGATGATGAAGGTGGCACAACAGTTAATAATAATTTAAGAGTAGTCACTGAAGAAGATTTAAAAGATAATCATAATGCTTTAGACGAGCGTCAATAAAATAAAGAGAGCAGGATTTAGATTTTCTGCTCTCTTTATTTTTAATAATATAATTAAATTATAAGTTGAAAGATAAATTCTTATCCGAATTAATACGAGATAGAGCAAGATTAAAGTAATCTTCATCGATTTCAACACCTATAAATCTTCTATTTAATTCTAAAGCTGCTACTCCTGTTGTACCACTTCCCATAAATAAATCTAATATAGTGTCTCCAGGATTTGTATGTACACTTATAATATCTTTCATTAACTTTAGACTTTTTTGAGTTGGATGAAATGTTCTTTCTTTTCCAGAAACAACACCAGTTTTATAGTTAGCTCTTAAATAACTTACATCTGTTGGTTTATTAAAAATCCATTTACTTCCCTTTTTCACTGCCCATAGAGCAAATTCAGTATCTTGAACATATCTTCTGTTTATATTTCTAGGCATTGGATTAGATTTTTCCCACTTTATAATATCTTTAACAATTAGCCCATTATTTTCTAATTCGTCAACAAAATAACTAATATATCTATAAGAACAAAAAATAATGATTGAACCATTTTTAGAAAGTAATTTAGAATAAGGCTCAATCCAATTATATAAATCAAATTCTTTATCCCAATTGCCAAAGTCGACACCTTTTCTAGGATTTTTCATAGTCGAGAAATTATTACTTTTCGAGATATTATACGGCGGGTCCGTGATTATATGATCAACTAGTAATTGAGAACTTTCAATTTCACTAACGATATCATAGGCATTAGCGTTAAATAACTTATAATTTTCGTTTAAAATCCGAGTGTTTTTATTTATTTGCATATTTATACCTTCTCCTATTTTACGAGATAATAATGGTGGTACTGCATTACCTATTTGTTTACACACTTCAGTTTTCTTTCCTAAGAATTCGAAATTATCTGGGAAGCTTTGAATTCTTGCAGCTTCTCTAGGAGTAATTGCTCGATTTAAATATGGATGACTATTTCTTCCATTAGAAGGGGTATCAAATCTAGTATCAATAGTGGGGCTTACTTTATCCCACACTAATCTCCCCCATGTAGTTTTAAATTTTTGATTTCCAATCATTTCAGCAGGGAGATATTCTTTTCCACATTCAGGAGGTATTAAAGACAATTTTTTTAAAGCTAATTTGGAATGATTAGATGCTATATGATTATATAATATTTTACTATTTCTTCTTAATTTCTTTTGATAATTACTTTGAGAAGGATATATATATTCAGAATGATTAGTTCCTTCTCCAGACTCCAGATAACTTAAATCTGATATAGCATCTCTTACAGTAACAAATTCTTCTATATGAGAAGAAGGCAAAGAAAGTGTTTTATACTTATAAGCAATTATAAAAGCTCTTTGTCTATTTTGAGGAACTCCAAAATCTTTACTATTTAAAACACTGCAAGTCATAAAATAGCCAAGTGACTCTATACTATTTTGAATTTCAGTCATAAAATAACCATTAGCTGCTGTAATCATACTTTTAACATTTTCAATTATAAATAGATCAGGTTGAATATTTTTAACTATTTCAAGATATTCTAGAAAAAGAAAATTCCTTGGATCTTTAAGTCCCAATTTTTTACCTTTATTACTAAAACCTTGACAGGGTGGACCACCGATTATCATATTTACTTTTAAATCTTTGGCTAAGTTAACTATATTTTCTTTTATAGTTTCATCTAAAATATCTCCAACAATTGTTTTAGCATTTGGAAAATTATGAGCGAAAGTGTTGAGAGCATGAGAGTTATTATCTAAGGCAAGAACAGTTGTGAAATTGTCAATTGAATCTAAACCGCAAGAAAATCCACCTGCTCCTGAAAACAAATCTAAAATTCGAAAGTTCATATTCCAACTCCTTGAGGTATAAAAAAATCATCCCTCATATCATCTCATATTATATAATAACTTGCAATAATTTATTTTTTTTGTGTTACTATATATTTGAAAGGATGATTAAATATGAAAAAAATTAGTGAGATAAAAAAACTAAATTTAGAAAGTTTATTAACAATTTTTTTTAATGTTGTAGACTATGATAACGAAAAATATATTATTAAAAGTAGTTATAGATCTTCAACGCATGCCAAAAATTTATTAGATGAAGAATATTGTTTAATAAATAATGAACTAATGAATAACTATACAGAACTTCAATTTGAAAAAAAGCGTATTGGGACACACAAAGCTTATTTAAAGAATGATGAAAATATTGAGTTTATAGATTTAATGAAAAAAATATATGCTTTAATTCAACAAAAAAGATTTGATTATGAAGAAGAAGATTTTGATAGAAAAGTAATTAATTGTGCTTTTGCTTTACGCGGTAGTGTAGATTTAACTGCTGGATATATGGCTTTAGATATCTATGAGAGTCTTATAACAGAAGAATACGTAGATTTACTGATGAACTTACTTATTTCTACAAGTGCTGTTGATCAATTAAATTTAAATTTCAGAAAATTGCAAAAACAATATGTTGACGGTATTCACAAAAGAAATACTCAGATACGGATTAATTTAAGATGGTTTTATGTAAATTGTCTTAATGAATTAGGAAAATTCAATAAATATAAAGCAGAAATTTTAAGAGATTCAAAAAATAGAATAGAATTAATTAATTATACAAAGCATAATAGTAGTTTTTTAGAAAGAATGCTATTTTATAAAGAAAAGATAATTAACCCATCTTTTTCATTTGATAAACTCTCAAAAGAAGAATTAGACCAAAAAGTAAAAGAACTAAGAAAGGAGCTTGAGTTTAATGTTACTGAAGAATCAAATACAGAGAGAATTAGAAGAAATAAACAAATAGTAAATACAGCTAGTGTCATTTTACCTGATGAATGTGTTTCTTGTAAAGATTATTATAAGACTGCAGATAGAACATTTAAAAGAAGAAATTCTGAAAGGTATTATTTTGAACTGCATCATGTTATTTCTTTTGGTTCCAAGCAATCGGGTGATATTTTAGAAAATTTAGTGAAATTATGTCCAGCATGTCATAGAGCTTTAACACCTAATAGAGCCGATGAGAAATATCAAAAGCAAATAATAAAAGATATATTATACAATAGTAAAGAAGCAAATAATTATGTTGGCAACTTTGTTAAAAATCCTAATATTATGGAAGACAAAGTTAATTATGTGTATAGTAATTTAAAATAATGATTCCTTTAACATACTTATCACTTAAATTCAACTTACATGTGAATAAATGAACAAACGAATTTTCAAATTATTGAACTATTTGTGAAAACTATCACATACCTCTTTTAAAATATAAAAAAGCGTGTATGATAAGAATTGTAAGGAATAAGTAATTGGAGTGATACTAATGAGAAAAGTAATAGAAGGCGTTATTTTTTCTGAAGAAGGCAGCTACGATATTTATTTAAAAACAGGCGTAAACCAAGGATTAATTAGTGATATAAAAGATGGATATATGACAATTGATTCAATGTCTTATTTAGACGCAGAACGTTTATATTTCTATGGTCTCGAACGTAAAACACTAGTTACAAATTAAAATACAAAATTGAATGACCTCCTATAACATTCAAGAACGTATCCTATCATGCCCTCGTTGGTGAGCAGTCGAGGGCATACCCTAAATATACCCCCAATCATTTTTGGATAATGTGTTAAAACCCGCATCTCACTTCCCTTGATGCGGGTTTATTTTTATTATAAAGATTTAAAATTGTTCTTCACTTCATTATATTGGTACTCTTGATTATACAATTTGAATTTATAGCCATCTTCACTGGAAAAAGGCATTCGAATATTTGGAATGTGATCCATTCGTGCAATAAATTCTCTCTCTTGGCGTGTACGTTCTTTGACACTCATGTTTAACCATTCTTCTTGAGTAAATAAATCTTCGAAACGAAATGAAAAACTTGTGCGACCTACTTTTTGACGTAATGCTTGAACTAATGGACTAAAATCTTTCGCAATCACAGACATATCATATTCCCCTTTAATTATAGTAATATATACATTCACTTTATTACGTTTAAATTTAAATTACAATCTATAACTGTTACTTTAAATTGATAAAAACGTTTATTTATAGATGATTATGGAAATGGAATGAATAAACAACAATAAAGGATGATGACGAATGGTTAAATTAACAGATACAGTTGCGGTTATTACAGGTGCGAGCAGTGGAATTGGTGAAGCAACTACCAAACGACTTGCTGAAGCAGGCGCAAAAGTTGTGCTAGCTGGTCGTAGTGATGAAAAGTTACAACGTGTTGCAGAACACTTAAATGAAGGTGACTACCTTATTACGCCAACTAATGTAATGAATCGTGATGAGGTTGATGCACTTATAGAAAATGCGATTGCTAAATTTGGTAAAGTCGATATCTTTGTCAATTGTGCAGGCATTAACTTATCTTCTAAAATCACAGATTACAAAGTAGATGATTGGGATAAAATGGTTGATACGAATATTAAAGGTTTATTATATGGTCTGAATGCTGTACTCCCTCATTTTGAAGAACAATCGAGTGGTCATATTGTCAATATGGCATCTATTTCAGGCTTTGAAGTTAATAAGACGAGTGCATTATACAGTGCAACGAAATCTGCAGTATTACGTATCGTAGAAGCTTTAGAGAAAGAGCTTGCGCGAACGGGTATTAAATCAACTAGTATTTTACCAGGAATGGTAGATACGCCTATGACAGAAGGGTATGACTTTGGTGATAGAAAGAAATTAGATCCTGAGAATATAGCTGATGCGGTGATCTATGCAGTGACACAACCTGCACATGTGAACGTTAATGAAGTCATCGTTCGTCCAGTTTAAATATAATAAGAATACGAGCGTTTCTTACCTATGGTAGGGAACGCTCCTTTTTTATCCGTCAATATTAGTGTTGAAATGTTACACTTATATTGAAAGATAATATAACTTAAAAGGGTGATAAAGTGATGGAACAACGTTTATTTGAATTACTCGATTTATTGGTTAAATATAATACTGAGAGTCCGCCTGGACGTAATACGGATCCTTTGCAAGATGAAATTGAACACATATTAAAGACGTTAAATTTTGATATTCAGCGCGAACATTTATATGACAATGATAGTGTGATTGTCGCAACATTAAAAGGTAAAGATAAAGATGCACCTAAATTAATTCTTAATGGTCATGTAGATGTAGCGAATGTTGACGATGATGCTAACTGGCAATATCCACCGTTCCAATTGACGGAAAAAGAAGGATGGCTATATGGTCGTGGTGTGAGTGATATGAAAGGCGGTATGGCTTCATTATTTTATGTTCTTGAAAAGTTACACCAAGAAGGTAAAGCACCTAAAGGGGATATCATTGTTCAATCTGTTGTAGGTGAAGAAGTGGGTGAAGCAGGGACAAAACGTGCATGTGAAATCGGTCCTAAAGCGGATTTAGCATTAGTACTAGATACAAGTGAAAACATGGCACTTGGACAAGGCGGTGTCATTACAGGATGGGTTACGATTAAAAGTAAGAATACCATTCATGATGGCGCACGTAGTCAAACGATTCATGCTGGTGGAGGTTTATTTGGTGCGAGTGCGATTGAAAAAATGACTAAAATCATTCAAGCTCTGAATGAACTTGAACAACACTGGGCAGTGATGAAACATAGTCCTGGTATGCCACCAGGTGCAAATACAATTAATCCAGCAGTCATTGAAGGGGGACGCCATCCTGCTTTTATCGCTGATGAATGTCGTTTATGGATTACGGTTCATTATTTACCTAATGAAAGTTATGAAGACGTTACAAGAGAGATAGAAGATTATTTAAATCGTGTCGCGGATGCTGATATTTGGTTGAGAGAGAACCCATTACAGTTTGAATGGGGCGGCGAATCAATGATAGAAGATAAGGGAGAAATTTTCCCAAGTTTTACCATTCCATTAGAACATCCAGGCTTTAAACAGTTACAAAATGCTCATTATCAAATTCACCATAGTGAAATGAAACACGGCATGAGCACCACAGTGACAGATGGAGGTTGGACAGCACATTTTGATATTCCAACCATTTTGTATGGGCCAGGCAGCTTAGAAGAAGCCCATAGTGTAGATGAAAAGATAGAAGCAAAAGAGCTTCAATCCTATAGTGAGGTACTCTACACATTTTTAAGACACTGGTATGAACAACCTGAAAAATAAATCATATCTATAACAAAAAAGCCAAGTCGTGTTATCTATGAACACGACTTGGCTTATAGTTTACATTATTTTTTTAATGTGTTACGAAGACGGTTGACCCAGCTAGCTCTTCTTTTGGAAACGACGGGCGTTCCTGAAGGCTGGGTTGCCTCCTTTTTTAATTTTTTACCGTACTTAACTGCTTCTTTCATCAAGTAAGCTTGTGAATCTAATGGAGACAAATCATTTTGAACATAGTGATAATCACCATGTTGATCAAGGTAACGTCCTTTTTGATTATCAGATAATTGTAAATTCATAAAGTCTACAAGCCGTGTACCAATTTTTTTATCTTCTACAGGGAATAAGATTTCAACACGTTTAATCATGTTACGTGTCATGACGTCTGCAGATGATAAATAAATACGTTCATCCCCATTATTGTAGAAGTAGTAAATACGAGAGTGTTCTAGTAGACGACCTACAATACTTACAACTTCAATATTTTCACTAATCCCTGGAATGCCTGGTTTTAAACAACAGATACCACGAATAATCAGTTGAATTTTAACACCTGCTTGTGAGGCTTCAAATAACTTTTCAATGATTGTCTTATCAGTTAAGGAATTCATTTTCATCATAATTTTACCGTTACCATGTTGATGATGACTCGCAATTTCTTTATCAATACGATCGATAAAGACGTCACGAATATCGAATGGTGCGACAATCAATTTATTATATTCAGGTTTAACTGAGTAACCACTTAAATAGTTAAAGAAATTAATGGCATCTTCAGCAATTAATTTATCTGTCGTAATAATACCCATATCTGTGTAAAGTTTTGCCGTTTTATCGTTATAGTTACCTGTACCTAAATGCACGAATGACGTTAATTCGCCACCGATACGTTTAACGACAAGGGCAATTTTACTATGTGTTTTTAAATGAGTCATACCGTAAATCACGTGACAACCAGCATCTTCTAACATACGTGCCCAATGAACGTTATTTTCTTCGTCGAAACGCGCTTTTAATTCTACAAGTACAGTCACTTGTTTACCATTTTCAGCCGCTTCTTTTAAACTTTTAATAATTGGTGAATCTTTACTTACACGATAAAGCGTTTGTTTAATCGCAATCGTATTAGGATCTTCCGCTGCTTCACGAATAAAGTCTACGATAGGTTCAAATGATTCATATGGGTGATGGAAGAAGACATCACGTTTTAATGCAAGGTCATATATATTATTATTACCTAATGAACGTGGAATTTGTGGTGTATATTTATCGTATGTTAAATATTTTAATTTATGGGATAGATGGTCAACTAACCCAAAGATAAATGTTAAATCTAAAGGACCATTAAGTAAGTAAACATCTTGTTCATCTACTTCTAATGTTTCTATTAACCAACTTAAATCTTCGATAGAGGCTGTACGATTATCGACTTCTAAGCGTACAGCAGAACCACTTTTACGTTCTTTTAAGAAACGTTCGATTTCGATAAGTAGGTCTTCTGCACCATCTTCGTGAATAGTTAAATCAGCGTTTCTAGTAATTCTAAATATAAAGGTGCTTAATACTTCATAGCCTGTAAATAAGTGGTTGATGAAGTGCGTAATGACATCTTCTACCATGACTACGTATTGTTTTGAACCTTCATTATAAGTTAAGAATCTAGGGATAAGAGATGGGATTTGAACGATAGCTGAGTTGATCGCATCTTCTGTATCGATATCAACAAAGATGTTTAAGCTTTTATTATTTAATTTTGGAAAAGGATGGTAAGCATCAATACCAAGCGGTGTAAGTGTTGGTAAAATAGTTAATTTAAAGTCTCTTTCTAATTTACTTAAATTAGAGTCAGATAAGTCTTCAGGTTTACACATAACGATATCGTAATTGTGTAATTCTTCAATGAGTTCGTTGTAGCGTTCATATTGAGTATTGACATATTTTTTTGCTTTCTTTTGAATGGCATCGACTTGTTCTTGTGGTGTCATTTGTGTTTTGTTTTCAGGTTTATCGAATCCCATTTTAACTTGGTCTTTTAAACCAGCAACTCGCACCATAAAGAATTCATCTAAATTTGAACTAAAGATAGATACGAAATTTAATTTTTCTAATAGTGGATTATTGTTATCATAAGCTTCTTGTAACACACGATAGTTGAAATCTAACCAACTGAGTTCGCGATTGTTATAGTATTTTGGTAAGCTAATATCATAGTCTCCCGATTGAGTTTGCATATTCAACATACACCTCGTCATTTCTTCGATTATCGATCTTTCTATTTGTGAAAATACATAAGAACTATCTAATTATAATATAGCATACAAATTTTAAGATTTTGTAAAGACAATAGACACTGACCCTTTAAGAATTTTTTCAATATGTTTTTTCTGTCTTAATGCTTGATATTTTTCTGCAATTGGTTCACCTTCAGTATAATGTACTATCAATTCGTAATCGTCGTCGCCATTTTTCATTTCTTTTAATGTCACATCTTCAACAAAGCTCGTTTGTGAAACATTTAAAGCATTCACAAATTTAATAATGCCACCTAGTGCTTGAATCTTTTCAATTTCTTTATTACTGAACCAATCAGTTTCTTTACAGTAGAACTTAAGTAAAGATTTATTTTTAAAACTTGCTAAAAGGGCTAGTTTAACGCGATCTTTATGTGTGTAACCATTAATCATTGAATTCGCAATAATATAATACGTATGTGGAGAACTTGAGTCTGAATCAATAAAGCTACCTAAATAATAAATATAGGCACCTTCTTCAAATAAACGTTGATAATTTTTATCAATATCTAGGTCACCTAACTCAATTAATTGTTTTAATAAAGATTTCGCTAATTTTAAGCGACCTTGTGAACTGTGTTCTTCAATATGATACTCATGTGCTAAGAAATAAATCGATTCTTTACGTACATTATTTTTGTCGAATACATCTGGATAATGTGAGCGAATTTGTTTAATGATAAAGCCTTCGCGTAAGCCATTTCTTGAAAATGTAAATTGCTTAGCATCTATTTTTTTATAAAGCGTTTTAAACACAGATACTGCTGGAAGAATAATATCTGCACGGTCACGACTTAAACCATCGAGATGGTTTAAATCATCACGTGAACTTTTACGTATAATGTCGTATACTTCCTCAATGTCTTTACCTGACATTGTATAATTGTGTACGCCACCTATAGGGTAAGAGTGTTCGGATTGATGAATGCGTGCGACATTACGTGCAGAGCCACCAACGCCGACTAATGCGATTTCTTGATCTTTAAGCCAATCCAAGGTATCAAATTGTTGAGATAAGAATTTCTCCATATCTTTGATAGCGCCTTTATCATTATGGTCTTTTCCTTCAAAGAATTTATGTTTTAACGTTACTACACCGAATGGAAAACTATGTGATTCAAATAATTCTTTATCCTTAAATAAAGTGACTTCGGTTGAACCGCCACCGATGTCTACAGATACACCATTTTCAATTTCAGTGGTATGAGTAATAGCATAGTAACCGTAATACGCTTCGTCTTTTTCGGGAATAATTGAAATGTTAATATCAAGTTCATCTTTCACTTTTTTAACAATTTCATCATTATTCTCAGATTGACGAATCGCTGCCGTTGCGACAGGGTGTAATTCTTTTACTTTGAACTTTTCAGATACAGATTTAAAACTGCGTAATGCTTCAATGAGTACTTTTATACCTTCTTGGCTCATTTTATTTTCTTTTGTCAAATATTGACTCAAACGAGCAGGAGTTTTAATGTTAAGTAATTCATTTAATCCTATATCTTTACTAAATTTAAAGATAACTAATCTAATTGTATTTGAACCAATATCTATTAATCCTATGCGTTCTTCCATCGTAGCCTCCTAAGTCCTTTAGTACTTGGTATTATAGTTTTATTTTACATGAATTTTATTAATTGAAAAAGATACGAACATAAATTACTTTTCGTTTAGTATCAAAAGCATTTTAATTGTTAAGCGATTTCATTTTTAAAACAGCGTTTAGCTTATGTTAATTAGTGGAAGAGTAGAGATGTATAAGAAAAAGAGAAACGATGTAAATACGATAGGGAGCGTGACAAAATGGGACGTTTAAATAATAAAATTGCAGTTATTACAGGTGCTAGTACTGGTATTGGACAAGCCTCAGCAAAAGTATTAGCTAAAGAAGGCACACATGTCTTAGCACTTGATATTTCAGATGAATTAGAAAAAACTGTAGATGAAATTAATCAAGTAGGTGGCAAAGCTACAGCTTACAAAGTTGATATTTCTCAAGATCAACAAGTTAAAGATTTTGCTGAAAAAGTAAAACAAGATTATGGTCATATAGATATTATCTTTAACAATGCTGGCGTAGATAATGGGGCAGGACGTGTTCATGAATACCCAGTTGAAGTGTTCGATAAAATTATGTCTGTAGATATGAGAGGAACATTCTTAGTAACGAAATTCTTATTACCATTAATGATGGACAATGGTGGTTCAATTATTAATACGGCTTCATTCTCAGGACAAGCAGCAGACTTATATCGTTCTGGATATAATGCCGCTAAAGGTGGTGTCATCAATTTTACTAAATCTATTGCAATTGAATATGGACGTGAGAATATTCGTGCGAACGCTATTGCACCAGGTACAATTGAAACACCACTTGTAGATAATTTAGCTGGTACATCTGAAGAAGAAGCTGGCAAAACATTCCGTGACAATCAAAAATGGGTGACACCACTTGGTCGTTTAGGACAACCAGAAGAAGTGGGTAAATTGGTTGCTTTCTTAGCATCAGATGATAGTTCATTTATTACTGGTGAAACGATTCGTATTGATGGTGGTGTGATGGCATACACTTGGCCTGGCGAAATGTTAAGTGAAGATAAATGGAAAAATTCTGTAGAATAAATCATGATTGATATGTGATTGTTTAAGTGTGAGAGATGACTTTATATGAGGTTGTCTCTCATTTTATATATATTTAGATAAATTATTTTATTTTATAAAAATGATATAATATCGTTGTCGTCTTTCCTTTAGACGGTAGTACGTTTAAAGGGGGTGAAGTTATGACGTTAATATTTGTACTCGTTATTGCCCCTATATTAAATAGGTGGCTTAATATATTGTTTGATTATTGGTTTGAACAATATAAAAATAAAAAAGACGGCAGATAATCCAATACAAAAAGAATCCCTAGTCTAGGGCAATAGACTAGGGATTCATGTCGTTATGACGTTAATACTCGTTAATAAAATATTAACATAAGTAGATGTAAAATTTCAATATTCAATTCACCATTTGATTTGATTGTATGTTTGGTCATTTAAGGAACGTACAATTTCAGTGATTAATCGTACTGAATTTTCATAGTCATCTGTATGGAGTACAGATACATTTGAGTGCATATAACGTAATGCGACACCAATAGTAATGGTTGGAATACCATCGTTAGCAATATGAATACTACCAGAATCAGAGCCTCCGCGTGGCGTCGTATCCCATTGAACAGTAATATAATGTTTTTTTGCTACTTTTTTAATATGTTGACGTAAGCCTTGATGAGCCACATTTGAAGCATCCATTAAAATGACTACTGGACCGTTACCAATCGCTGTGTCACTACCGTATTGCGCCATTCCAGGTGTATCATAAGCAACTGCAACATCGACCGCGATAGCTAAATCGGGGTTAATTTTATTCGCTGCTACTTTGGCGCCACGTAAACCTACTTCTTCTTGTACTGTACCGCCTGCATATAAATGAATACCAATTGATTCATCTTTTAGATTTTTAAGTACATCAATAGCAAGTGCGCAGCCATAACGATTATCAAAGGCTTTGGCAGTTAAATATTTACCATTTGCAAGTTGTTCAAACTCACTATAAGGTGTAATCATATTTCCAATTTCAATACCGTGTTGTTCAGCATCTTCCTTGCTTCTTACACCAATATCAATAAACATATCTTTAATATCTACTGGTTTTTTACGTGCTTCTGGTTCAAGTACATGAGGGGGTTTAGAACCAATAATACCTCGAATTTCTTTACCATCATCTGTCGTAATTGTTACTTTTTGAGATAACATGACTTGGTTCCACCAACCCCCGATAGGTTGGAATTTAATAAACCCGTTATTGTCAATTTTTGTGACGATAAATCCAATTTCATCTAAATGGCCGGCAATCATTAATGATTTAGAACTTGTTTTACTTTCTTTTTTACCGAAGATACCTCCCAAACCATCTTCAATAATACCATCACTAATTGGTTCCAAATATTCACGCATTTTTGCTTTAACTTGATGCTCATAACCGGCAATACCATTAACGTCTGTTAACGTTTTTAGTAATTCAATAGATTCTTTCATACATTGAGACCTCCTAAAAGCTTTGATAAATGTATTGTAGCATGGATAAAGTGAGTTTTCTGAAAAATGATGTATAAAATCTATGCAATTTAAATATATCCCATTAATAGTTAGTAAGTGATATAATTTGTATAAAATTAAATATGGGGAAGTAGATAAGTATGATGAAAAAATTCTTAACATTATTTGCATTACTAGTGTTAAGTGTCAGCATATTAGGTGCTTGTAGTCAATCGCGTTCAAAAACATACGAAGGTGATATTGATGGTAAGCATGTTCTTACAACATTAACTTATAAAAACAATAAAGTGATTAAACAATCAACTGTCAGTACTTTAAAATATGATGATCTTGGCATGTCTAAAAAAGAAGGTAAAAAAAATTTTAAAGACCATCGTCCTTTAAAAGATAAAAAAGGTGTATCATATGAATTAGATAGTAAACATCAAAAAATAGTTGAAAACATAGATATTGATTATAAGAAAGCCAACTTAAAAGATATCAGTCGCTACTTTACATTAGCACATTACTCTAAAGATTATAAAAAAGTAACAATGGAAGGCACAGTCAAAGATCTTAAAAAATACGGTTTTAAGAAAAAAAGTAATATGAATGAAGAATAATATAAAAGTGAGGCAACCATTCTTTTAGATGAATTGTCTCACTTTTATGTTTACTATTGAATCAGTTTTAATTTATAGCTTGCGATATCTTCAATACTTCCATTTTTTCTTTTAATCACAATATGATCTTCTGTAATTTCATTTGGGCTTTTAACACCTACTGCGGCTGCCACATTAAATAAGCCTTCATGTAAACTAGTAACATAGTTTGTGACACGATATTGTTTCTCTTCAACAATTAAAGCTTTCTCTTTTTTAGGGTCAGTTGTTGCGACGCCAACAGGGCAAGTATTTAAATGACACTGTTGACTCATAATGCAACCAATACTAATCATCATGCCTCTTGCAATGTTACACAAATCAGCACCGAGTCCCAGTGCAATGGCTACTTTATCAGGTGTGACAAGTTTGCCAGATGCAAATATCTTCACATATTTACGTGCATCATAACGTTCTAAAACACCCGTAACAATTGGAAGTGCAGTAAATAATGGAAGACCAACACCATCTTGCAATTCTTGGAAGGTTGCGCCTGTACCTCCTTCACCGCCATCAACGGCAATGAAATTTGGATAAATATCTAAATTAATCATTTCTTGAACAAGTGCCTCAATTTCATCAACTCGACTTACCACAATTTTAAAGCCGACAGGTTTCTGTCCGAGTTTTTGCAATTTAGCTACAAATTCTAATAATTCTTTAGGGTTATTAATGAAATCGAAGCGATTAGGTGAGTTGACTGTCTTATGTGGTTCGATATTACGAATTTTTGCAATTTCTTCAGTAACTTTATTGCCCTCCATATGACCACCACGTGTCTTAGCACCTTGTGCAAGCTTAATTTCGAAAGCTTTTACTTCTTTGTGATCAGCCACTTCTAAAAATGCCTCATCACTGAAGTTACCATCTTTATCTCTCACACCAAATAAACCTGGTCCAATTTGGAAAATAATATCGCCACCACCTTTAAGATGATATTCGGATAATCCACCTTCACCTGTATTCATCCATGTACCAGCGCGTGCAAGTCCTTTTGATAGTGCTGTAATAGCACGACCTCCTAGTGCACCATAACTCATACCAGATTGACCAACTAAGCGTTTGACTTTAAAGGGGTGTGCTAATTCTTCACCTATAATAACGGCATTATCATCTGATAAATAATATGGATCGATTTTTTTATTCTCACGATGTTCTTCACGTTTGAACAATCGTTCATTATCGATTGAATAAATAAATGTTGAAATCATTGAATGGTTATCAATTTGAAGTTCTGACTTTTGTAATGGAAACATAGTGTTTCTAATATAAAAACCATCTTCATAATTTTTCTCTGTACCAAAGCTAGTCATTCTTGAATGATATTTACCTGCTAAAACGATATCAGTATATTGATTTCTTGAAAATGGTTTTCCTTCGGTATCATTTGCAAATAAATATTGACGTAATTCTGGTCCTATTTTCTCTGAAAAGTAACGTACTCTGCCTAATACAGGAAAGTTACGTAACACACTATGTTGTTCTTGTCTTTTATCTTTGAATAAAAGAAATAATCCAACAATTAATATAGAAAGTAACACCATAATAATAAGAATATTAACTATGAATTGCATGACAGTAAGTAAAGTTGTCATGCCCATCCCTCCTCAATTCTCTTTATACTGTAAATATTACATCAAAAAATTTTATTTATAAATATGAATAGATAGATTTAATATTTAAATTTAAATGTTGAAATATGCAAAATATGAAATCTCTTATGACAATATTGTTTTTAAATGATAAAGTACTATATACGTAGTGAGTTGAGGTGACATATGAAGAAAGAAAAAGATGTGATCACACAAGTTTTACCAAAAAATCGTTGGAGTAGTTCTAAAATAATAAAAAAAGATTTTTTACTTATTCCTTTGTTTATCTTTTTTCAAGTGTTAACACCTATTATTATCATTTATGGTGTATTAGGTTTAACTGCTATGATGACGCAACAACCACCGCCGCGTTATTTATATAATGTAACGTTAAGTTTGAGTTTTGTGATGGCTCAGTTTATTGTGTTAAGATTATTTTTTACATTACATAAGTTTTATATTGCGAGCGTCGCACGGCGACAATATCAAATTGCGGTTCATCAGTACTTGAAAGTGATTATTTTAACTGTAGTAGTCAGTGTGACGTTATATTATAGCTTTAATGCATTTATGCATACGTTACCACATCCTCTAGGCTACATGAAAACACAAGCTCAACGTCGTTTAGAAGGATTGTTTATTCATCCAAGTGCACTGATATTCACCTTTATGTCAGTAGTATGCTTACGTCCACTCATTGATGAATTACTATTTCGTCATTTGTTAATTCATGAATTAGGTAAAAAATTTAACCTTTTAGTAATGATGATTGTCAGTGTGTTAATAGAAACAGTTGTTCAAGTATATGATTTAATTTCAATATTGGAAGCAATACCGTATATAATCATTTCAATAGGTGCAATGGTTGTATATATGAAAAGTGGGAAAAATTTAGCAGCATCCTATCTTTATCATAGTACTGTACAATTCATTATATTTATTATTACATTGATTGAGAAGCTTGGTTAAATTGAAGAGGATACTTAAATAGAAGAATAGGAGAGTTATATGACTTCGGAACATAATGATACATACTATCAAACCTCAGAACAGCAACCGATAAGAAATGAATTTGATTCAAAGCGTATGGTTAAACGTGATTTTTGGCTAATACCCACCTATTTAGTCATGAATATTCTTTTCCCACTCATTCTTACGTTTATTGTGATGGGACTCATTACTGCTTTGACAGGGGGTAACATTTCTAATGGTACGTTTACGAAGTATTATTTAGGATACGCACAAGTCTTTACGTTAATTGGGCAGTGTCTTGTTTTATTAGTATTTTATTTAATGCACCGTAAAACGATTGTTCCAATTGCTATTTCACGTTTTAAGGCATTAAAAAAACATATTCCACTTATTATTATTGTGATGGTATCGTTGTATGTGCTACAAGGTATATATGGTTATTTAACAGAGTTTTTACCAAAACAATATCAGTTTGATGATACAGAAAACAATAAGATGATTATTGAGATGTTTAAAGTGAATTGGCTTTGGCCCATCCTCTTCTTAGATATTGTTATTATCACACCAATTGTAGAAGAGTTATTATTTAGACATTTATTAATTCATGAATTAGGTAAAAAGTTAACTTATGGCGTGATGTATGTCGTATCCGTTTTAGCATTTGCGGGATTACATATGACAAGTGCATCGTCACCATTTGAAATTGGACCTTATTTAATTATGGCTACAGGATTTGTAGTTGCGTATCATTTAAGTGGTCGAAATTTAGCGATGACGATTACCCTTCATATGATAAATAACTTTGTTTCTTTTATAGCGATTATTATGAGTATCATTTGGGGTTAAGGCTAAGAGGTAGAGTCATTGAAATTCAAAAAATAGTAACATTGAATTTCATTACTTTGCCTCTTTTTTTGTTATGATAAAAAAGAATATTTCATCCCATTAAAGAGTAAAGATAAGGAGGAAACGTTTGTGTTATTAGAAGTAAAACATCTGACCTACAAAGCTGATCAACGAACGATACTCAATAATATTAATTTTAAATTAGATAAAGGTGAAACTGTAGCAATTATTGGTCCTTCTGGAAGCGGCAAAAGTACGTTCTTGAAACAACTCAATAATTTAATTAGTCCAACTGAAGGGGAATTATTATTTAAAGGAAAGCCGTATAATGATTACAGTCCTGAGGAATTGCGTTCAAAAATTAGTTATATGATGCAACAAAGCGAATTATTTGGAACAACAGTAGGAGATAATATGGCTTTCCCAGCATTAACGCATAATGACCAATTTGATAAAGACAAAGCAGAAGATTTACTTAATAAAGTCGGTTTATCCAATTATAGTCTAGATTCAAAAGTTGAACATATGTCGGGCGGGGAACGTCAACGTATTGCTATAGCACGACAATTGATGTATCAACCAGAGATATTACTTTTGGATGAATCAACGAGTGCATTGGATACACACAATAAAGAAAAAATTGAACGTATTATTTTTAAATTAGCAAATGAAGGTGTCGCCATAGTGTGGATTACACATAGTGACGATCAAAGTATGAGACACTTCCAAAAAAGAATCACCATTAAAGATGGCAAGATTACGAATGAGGAGGTTTTGAATTCGCATGAGTAATACAGCATTGTGTCTGACGGCATTACTATTAATTATCCCTATTATTATTTCTTATAAAGAAGGATTACATATTATTAAAGATTTAATTGTTGCGTCTATCAGAGCGGTAGTGCAATTATTAATCTTAGGATTGATATTAGAATATATCTTTGAAATAGATAAAGCTTGGATATTGTTAATTGCGGTTTTAGTTATTATTATTAACGCGTCATGGAATACGCTCAATCGTGCATCACCTGTCATGCATCATGTATTTTGGATTTCATTTGTATCTATTTTTATTTCTACAGCTATTCCACTAACATGTATTGTATTAGCTGGAGCTATTGATTTTAAAGCCAATGATGTCATTCCTATTAGTGGTATGCTCGCTAATAATGGACTCATTGCTATTAATTTAGCGTATCAAAATCTTGATCGTGCTTTTGTAAAAGATGTAGCCGATATTGAATCTAAACTAACATTAGCCGCGACGCCAAAGATTGCATCTAAAGGGGCTATTCGTGAAAGTATTCGATTAGCCATTGTGCCAACCATTGATTCTGTAAAAACATATGGTTTAGTATCTATTCCAGGTATGATGACAGGTTTAATTATTGGAGGTATGGCGCCATTACAAGCTATAAAATTCCAATTACTTGTCGTGTTTATCCATACTACTGCAACGATTATGTCAGCATTGATTGCAACTTATTTAAGTTATGGTCAATTCTTTAATGCGCGTCATCAACTCATAGCACGTACAAGTCCCGTAAAAAGAAACCGTAGTAATTAAAGAAGTCTTCTCACACAAAAATTCAAAAAATATTATATAATAAAGCAGTTACGACTCATTGCGTAACTGTTTTTTTACGCAAAAAATATAAAGAGAAAGGAGTTCTATGCATGTCTATCATGCGAGTTGCAACCTTTATTATTAGTGTGTTTATCGTGGGTATGGTTGAAATGATGGTTGCAGGGATTATGAACTTAATGAGTGCAGACCTGGGTGTGTCTGAAGCGGTAATTGGTCAACTTGTTACTTTATATGCACTCACATTTGCTATTTGTGGCCCTATACTCGTCAAGCTTACAAACCGTTATGCAGTTCGACCAGTGTTATTATGGACACTTGTGGTATTTATTATTGGGAATGCGATGATTGCAATAGCACCTAACTTTACCATTTTAGTCATTGGACGTATCTTATCTTCAGCAGCAGCTTCACTCATTATCGTAAAAGTGTTAGCTTTAACAGCGATGTTAACCCTTCCTAAACATAGAGGGAAGATGATTGGTGTCGTTTATACTGGATTTAGTGGGGCTAACGTTTTTGGTGTCCCAATTGGCACGATGATTGGGGATGCTATAGGTTGGAGATTTACATTTTTATTTATTATTGTTGTAAGCGTGATAGCCGGTGGACTAATGATGGTGTATTTGCCAACAACATCAGAGTTAAATCAGGTTCAACGAAAATGGGGGCTATCTTCAGGCCATCAACCTAATACGTCTAAAATTTTAAGACCAATAGAAGTATGGAAATACTTAGCGGTTACGTTTCTCATTTTAGTAGCTAATTCTGTAACATTTGTTTATATTAATCCGCTTATATTAAATAGTGGTCATCAGATGGGATTTGTGTCGCTAGCATTATTAGTTAATGGTATTGCAGGAGTGATTGGCACCTCATTAGGCGGGGTATTAGCTGATAAACTCACAAGTAAGCGTTGGTTAATCATTGCCTTTTCAATTTTTATTATTATGATGTTAATCATGAATTTAATATTACATACAGTATGGATACTATTAATCGGCTTATTTATTTGGAATATTGTACAATGGAGCACTAATCCAGCAATTCAAAGTGGTATCATCGACCATGTGGAAGGGGATACAAGTCAAGTGATGAGTTGGAATATGTCAAGTTTAAATGCTGGCATAGGATTTGGAGGTATTATTGGGGGGCTTGTAGTCTCACATATCTCTGTTCCAGCAGTCACTCTTGTCAGTGCAATGATTGGGGCGATGGGATTAATGATTGTGTTGAGTCTGAAAAATATACATATATAAAAATATAAATAAAGAGCGAGGTAAGATACATTCTAACTCGCTCTTTATTTATATATATGACAATAAGGTGTATTAATAGAATAGGTCGGCCAAGGCATAGCATGATGTGTCGCGAAATAGACTAAATCACGAATCATGAATGTACTTAATCGACGTTCATGTTCTAATGATTGAATACCATGTGCTTTTAAGATGTTCACTTTTCCAAACCAAAAGACTAAATCTAAAATGTGATAGGCAGATTGGAAAGGGGATTGGTTTGGAAGGCACCAATCAAAGCGTAATTTCCAGCAATAGCGATGATATTTGAGTGTATTTAAAAGTGAACATACAGGTGCTTCAAAGTAATGTAGTGTCACCATTCGTGCTTGTTCTTCACCAGTTTGTACTTGAGAGATATTAAGATTGATATCATTGAGTTTCATTACTTCAATAAAGCGTTCAGGTGATAACTTTCTAGATTCGTTACGAATATATATATTACCTTCATCTCTTGTAGTACCTATTACAAGGGGTTTAGTGAATTGAGAAAGTGGACGAGACATATTTGAATCTTTAATAGGTGCATAAATCAATTCGAGTCCCTTTGATTGACCACGTGATGCTTCATCATAGGACATTAATGTTAGTATGTCTGTAGCAGTTAAATCAGTAATATGTTTGTCAGGATAATACGTATGTATCAAGCTTTCAAAGTGTGCCGCTTTTTCTTGCCCTAATAATTGTGAATCAAGACGAAGTGAGCCACTTAGTAGCATCACTTGATGATAATATTGATCTAACTCTGGCTGTTGCATTAACGCCATGATGCTCATACTACCAGCAGATTGTCCCATTAACGTGATATTGTTCGGATTTCCACCGAAATAAGTAATAAACGTATGAACCCATTTAAGGACATTGATTTGGTCAGATAAACCATTATTTTTATCATTATTTTTATTGAAATAAGACCAGTCTAAAAAGCCTAATGCACCTAATCGATAATTAAAAGTAATGACAATCACATCGTGCTGTTCAACAATATATTCTGGTGTATAAAGTTCTTGAGATCCATGTCCATTTACGAATCCACCACCATAAAAATAGATAATCACTGGCTTGTTGATATGCTCATTATTTTGAGACCAAATATTTAAATATAAACAATCTTCACTTTGGTTAAATGATTGAGAATGTGTTGAAAAGAATGTCTCGAGTTTATTATATGGTTGGGGTGGGATAGATTGAAATGATGTTGCGTCAATAGTTTTATCCCATTTATTTAAACATTTAGAGCGTTTAAATCGCTGTTCATTAATAGGTTGATGAGCATAGGGAATGCCAAGAAAGTAATTCAAATTTCCTTTTGTATAACCTTTAATATGTCCGCCAGATGTTTTAATTAGAGTCAACAGTATCATCTCCGTATTTAGCTTATAATTAATATAACATTAAAAAAAACGTCTGAAGCAAGATTAGACTTTTTCTAACTTGTTCCAGACGTTTAAACGACTATTCTTTACCTTCAGCAGCAGCTTGTGCTTCTTCTGGTGAGCCGTCTTTCATTTTTTTATTAATTTTCTTAGCACGTTTAAAGTAAATACTGTTAAAGTGACTTGAAGAACCAATTTTATAGAAAATTAATGATAATACAATGATAACAATAAAATCATATGGGTAGTGAATCCAGTTCATACCTTTAAATTCTTTACTACCGATGAATGACATAGCAGCTAAAAGAATAAGATAAATAATAATCCACATACTACCACCGATTTGTTTTTTAGTGTTTTTCCAGTTCATTTTATATTCATAGAAGAAATAAATCGGTAAACCTAAAATAATTATTAAAATAACTTCTGCCGTTGTTGGCCACATTGCCCAGTAAATAGCGAGTGACGCTAATACAAATGATAAAGGCGCCATTACTTTTAATAATTTACCACGGAATGGACGATGTAATTTAGGTCCCATTTTACGTAATGAAATCACAGTTGTTGGACCAGTAAGGTAGGCTACTAATGTTGCAGTTGAAATAACGGCAGCTAATACACCCCAGTCACGGAACAACGTTACCATGATGATACTCATAATGGCATTAAATGCGATTGCCACACGAGGAATGTTATATTTTGTATTAATTTTTCCTAAGAATTTAGGAATATGACCATTTTTTTCCATTGCACTTAGTACACGTCCAGTAATCGCTACAAATGATACACCTGTACCAAATGGCGATACGACAGCTTCGATATAAAGTAAAATTGCTAGCCAATTAATACTTAATAAAATCGCCATATCTGCAAATGGTGAATTAAAGTTAATACCGTGCCAACCATGTGAATGAATCATTGATTGTGGCATTGAAGTGATAAATGTACTTTGTAAAATGATGTATAAAATTGCACTTAATGTTAATGAAATGGCAATACCACGTGCAATATTTTTTTCGGGATTTTTAATTTCTGAGCCCATGTTAATGATAGTTTGGAATGCATTAAATGAGAAAATGATACCTGATGTTGTTGTTGCTGCAAAAATAGGTGCGCTACCATAAGGCATAAATGTATTTAACGAATGACCGTAGTTGCCTGTGTCAAATCCTGAGATCGTTAACATAATAATTGTTAAAATTGGCACACCTAATTTAAATACTGAGATAAGGCTTGTAAACGATGTTAAAAGTTTAACAGACCAGTAATTTAATAGTGAAAAGATAATAATGATAAGATAAACCACAAATAAGCCTATAGTACTTATTGATCCATTTTGCATTAATGCATGTGTGGGTTTAGCCCAGTCCCAAGGCCACGAGCTTATATATTGTACCGCAGATACTGCTTCAATTGGAATGATTGTTACCAGTGAGACCCAGTTTGCCCATGCAGCAATGAAACCAAGTAGTGATCCATGTGTATATTGCGCATAGTTACTCATTCCACCTGATTGTGGAAACATTGTTCCAATTTCAATATAGTTATAGGAAATAGTTCCAATCACAAGGAAACCTATAATCCATGAGATAATGGCTGCTGGTCCAGCTACTGAAGAAGCTTCCCAAGCTCCAAAGAGCCAACCAGAACCGATTAACGAACCTAAACCGAGTAACACGAGTTGCGTTAGGTTAATTTTATTATCGCTTTTATTCTTGCCCATACATACTCCTTTAAAATAATTTAATTTTTTATTTATAAAAAATGATACGTCACAATTATACGCTTATCATTTAATTAGTCAAATTGAAAATTTATGATATTTCAAAATATTATTAAAAGTAGTTTATAAGATTTTTTATAACATAATGATTATAATATTATGGAAAGGTATGGTGGGGAAGAGAAGTTGAATAAACAATCAAATAAAAACGTTTTAAGTTTTTTAGAAAAGGATAGTCAATGTTATACATTAAATAATAAAAATGTTGTACTTATTCATGGTTTCAAACACTATGTAGCATTGCTTTTTCATAAAGGTGTGTTGTCAGAAGACAAATACCACACATTAATTCAACAAACTGAAAAGTTCAAGCGGCAAGACAACTAAGATTTACATCTTTAGAAGAAATCAAACAGCGTCGTGAAGAAATATTATATTATGTGAATGAAGCAATCAAGACAGAAAAAGGTACAAATGAAAAAACAGAAAACTATCACATACCTGAAGAATTACAAATTAAATTTGATGAAAATCCTAAAATAAAAGAAGAATTTCATAAGCTAACGCCTGGGAGATAGCATCAATATCTTTATTATATTTCACAGGTAAAACGTAGTGAAACAAGACAAAAAAGAATAGAAAAGTACATTGATCATATTATGGATGGAAAGGGAATGAATGATAAATACAAACATAGATTTATAGATAGTAAGAAAAAAAGTATGATTTGAAATAATACGAAGAAGGGAGTGGGACAACATTCATTTTGAATTCGTCGTCCCACTCCACTCTCTAGCCCTACATAGAGACTAGAACTAAAAATGTCTGAGACATAATGAGTTGTCTCAGACACTTAAAATATTTAATTAATATTTTTGGTCACCATTTAATTTAACTAAGATTTTAGCTTGTGATTTATCTTTTACTAATTGTTCAAATCCAGATTCAACAATGTTGTCTAATTCAATTTTATCTGTTACAACACTCTTAACATCTAAGCTACCATTTGCGATTAAATCTATTGTTTGTTGGAATGTAGTTGGTGTGTAAGCAATAGTAGAAGTTAATTTAACACCAGAGTTTGTTAATAACATTGGATCAAAGTTAACTTCGTGTGCAAAGATTGAAACAATAACAACACTACCTCTTGGACGTGTCACTTTTACAGATTGTGCTAATGTTACTCCAACACCAGCAACTTCAAATGTTACATCTACGCCGTTTTCAGTGTGTTCGTTTACGAATTCTAGTGGATCAGTATTACCAGAATTTACCACGTGAGTTGCGCCCACTTCTTTAGCTTTAGCTAAACGTTCTTCTGATAAATCGAATACGAAGATTTTACTAGCACCAGCTGCTTTAGCTGCAACAACTGTTAATAAACCAATTGGACCCGCACCAAAGATGGCAACAGTGTCACCAAATAATAAGTTACCTTCTTTAACAGCTTGCACTGCTACTGCTGTTGGTTCAACTAATGCGCCTTCTTGAGCAGACACATTTTCAGGTAAATGATATACATTTTCTTCAGGTGCATTAGTGAATTCAGCGAAACCACCATCAGAACCCAATCCGATGAATGTATAACCATCGTATAAATCTACATTTTCTTCTTTTTCACGTGCAGAAACAGTTGGGTTTACAACGACACGGTCACCTTTTTTGTATTTTGTAACGTCTTTACCCACTTCTTCAACAATACCTGAGAATTCATGACCTAAAGTCACAGGTGCTTTTTGACCTAAGAATGGATCGGGTTTGTCAGTTGAAATAAATACTGGGCCTTCTAAATATTCGTGTAAGTCAGTACCACAAATACCAGCCCAAGATACTTTAACTTTTACTTCGTTATCTTTTAATTCTTTTGGTTCACGATCTTCAACGCGAACATCTTTTTGACCATACCATACTGCTGCTTTCATGAAATATAACATCCCTTTCATATAATACTCTTTACATTTATAGATTAATACTAGTGGCCAAGGAATTCAAATATATATATATAAATTAATATACACTTTAGAAAATTGTGACAATTTCGTGAATTTTAATTTTGAACAATATAATAAGTCTAATGTTATATTCAATATGTTTCCTATTATAGAAATGGATTAATATCAAAAACTTAAAAAAATAATTATGTAAAAAATTTAATTATTACTTATAAATAATGTTTTAAAAAGTTATAAAGGGTATATAGATATAAATGATGAGATTTTAACGTTTTTTATCAGAATTCAATTTTTCAAAACTTTATTACGAAATAGCCATATGGTTCTTGATTGAGATAATCAAAAATAGAATACTTTGGCTTTTTTGTATTTAAAGTGTGCTCATCATTAATATGGTAGAAGGGGACAGCTTATGACGCTTAGTATTAAAAACCTTACTAAAATTTACTCTGGAAATAAGAAAGCAGTCGATAATATTTCTTTAGATATTGAATCCGGAGAATTTATTGCATTTATCGGAACGAGTGGTAGTGGTAAAACGACAGCATTAAGAATGATTAATCGCATGATTGAACCTACAGAAGGCACAATTGAAATGAATGGTAAAGATGTACGTAGTATGAATCCAGTGGAATTACGTCGTAGTATTGGATATGTGATTCAACAAATTGGATTAATGCCACATATGACCATTAGAGAAAACATTGTGCTCGTTCCAAAACTTTTAAAATGGTCTAAAGAAAAGAAAGATGCCAAAGCAAAAGAGTTAATTAAATTAGTCGATTTACCTGAAGATTACTTAGATCGTTATCCCTCTGAATTATCAGGAGGACAACAACAACGTATTGGTGTAGTTAGAGCACTCGCAGCAGAACAAGATATTATTCTAATGGACGAACCGTTCGGTGCACTAGATCCCATAACAAGAGATACGTTACAAGATTTAGTTAAAGATTTACAAAGAAAATTGGGTAAAACATTTATTTTTGTAACTCATGATATGGATGAAGCTATTAAGTTAGCAGACAAAATTTGTATTATGTCAAAAGGCCAAATTGTTCAATATGATACCCCTGACAATATTTTAAGACATCCAGCAAATGACTTTGTTAGAGAATTTATTGGGCAAAATAGGCTGATTCAAGATCGACCAAACATGAGAACGGTTGAAGATGCGATGATTAAACCAATTACTATTCAAGCTGACGATTCTCTTAATGATGCAGTTAATATTATGAGAAAACATCGTATAGACACTATTTTTGTAGTGAATAATAAACATCGTCTATTAGGTTTCTTAGATATTGAAGATATCAATCAAGGATTACGTCAAGATAAAGAATTAATTGATACGATGCAGCGTGATGTTTATAAAGTACATATCGATTCAAAACTACAAGATTCAGTACGAACTATTTTAAAACGTAATGTACGTAATGTGCCTGTAGTAGATGATAATCATACATTAATTGGACTGATTACACGAGCAAACCTAGTAGATATTGTGTATGACTCTATTTGGGGTGAAGATAATGAAACTAGTCAATCTTCTAAAACCTATTCAAATGAAGTTGAGCGAGAGAATGAACGTCAAAATGAAACGCAACAACGTTTAACATCGCAAGATACACAACGTTATCATGAAGATATTATGAACGGAACAGATAGAGAACATACCCATAATACGGATGATACAGGAGTTGATCGTTAATGAGAGACTTTTTTGCACAATACGGAGATGAACTCGTATCGAAAACGATAGAACATTTCTATATTTCTATTATTTCGTTACTTATCGCTATTGTCGTAGCTGTACCAATTGGTATTTTATTATCAAAAACAAAACGTACGGCAAATGTTGTATTGACTATTGCAGGTGTACTTCAAACGATACCAACACTTGCCATTTTAGCACTTATGATCCCAATTTTTGGTGTAGGTAAGACACCAGCAATTGTAGCTTTATTTATCTACGTATTATTACCTATCTTAAACAATACAGTATTAGGCGTTCAAAATATTGATAAAAACATTATTGAAGCAGGAACAAGTATGGGTATGACAAAACTTCAATTAATGAAAGATGTGGAATTGCCACTTGCTTTACCATTGATTATCAGTGGCATACGTCTTGCAAGTGTATATGTCATTAGCTGGGCTACACTTGCGAGTTATATTGGAGCAGGTGGTTTAGGTGATTTAGTATTTAATGGCTTAACTCTCTATGAACCACCAATGATTATTAGTGCTACGATTTTAGTGACTTGTTTAGCACTGATTGTGGATTTCTTATTATCTTTAGTCGAAAAATGGGTAGTACCTAAAGGACTCAAAGTATCTAGATAATGAATAAGGGAGGAATGAATGGATATGAAACGTATTAAATATATAGTTACTGTTCTTGCATTGTCTCTCGTCTTATTGTCTGGATGCGGGTTACCCGGCTTAGGTGACAGTAATTCGAAAGACAGTGTGAAAATTACAGCGACTGAAAGTAGTGAAACCAAAATAGTAGCAAATATTGAGAAATTAATGATTGAACATTATACAAATGGAGATATCAAACCAAACATTATTGGGAATTTAGGTTCTAGTATTGTTCAACATAATGCACTTATGCGTGGAGATGCTAATATGTCAGCGGTGCGTTTTACAGGAACAGAGTTAACAAGTGTACTTGATGCACCTCCAACTAGAGATGCGAATAAAGCAATGGATGAGTCACAGCGATTATTTAAAAAGAAATATAATCAAAAATATTATAATTCACTTGGCTTTGAAAACACGTATGCTTTTATGGTAACAAAAGAAACTGCTGATAAATATCACTTAGAAAAAGTATCAGACTTAGAAAAATATACAGATCAGTTACGCTTGGGTATGGATACTCAATGGATGAATCGTGCTGGAGATGGATACCCAGCTTTCCAAAAAGAGTATGGCTTTAAGTTCAAAAGTGCACGTCCAATGCAAATTGGTTTAGTGTATGATGCACTTAAAAACAAAAAGTTAGATATTGCTGTTGGTTACTCCACAGACGGACGTATTGCAGCGTATAATTTGAAAATCTTAAAAGATGATCGTAACTTTTTCCCTCCATATGATGGTAGTCCGTTAGCCACAGAAGAATTAATTAAAGACCATCCAGAGATTGATAAAGCTTTAACAAAATTAGAAAATACAATAAGTACAAAAGAAATGCAAAAACTGAATTATGAAGCAGATGGGAAGGGAAAAGAGCCAGCCGTCATTGCAGAAGAATTTGTTAAAAAACATAATTATTTTGAAGATAAGAAAGGTGGTCAATAACAGTGAAAGGGAATTTGTTAAGTTCGCTTTATGAATATTACACTTTGAATTTTGGCTATCTGATGGAACTCTTTTTTAAACATTTATTAATGTCTATATATGGAGTATTGTTTGCCTGTATTATTGGCATTCCAATTGGTATTTTAATTGCGCGTTATTCAAAAATAGCATGGCCAGTGATTACTATTGCTAATATTATTCAAACTGTGCCAGCTATTGCAATGCTTGCCATACTTATGTTGGCATTAGGACTCGGTCCATCAACAGTTGTATTTGCAGTATTTTTATATGCCTTGCTACCGATCATTAAAAACACATACACAGGTATTACAGAAGTTGACTCCAACATTAAAGACGCAGGTAAAGGTATGGGAATGACCAATAACCAAGTTATGCGTATGATTGAGCTTCCGCTATCACTATCTGTGATAATCGGTGGTATTCGTATTGCACTTGTTGTAGCAATAGGAATTGTTGCTATTGGTTCATTTATTGGCGCACCGACGCTAGGAGACATTATTATTCGTGGAACGAATTCTACTGATGGTACAGTCTTTATTCTTGCAGGTGCGATTCCAATTGCATTAATTGCGATTTTAATTGATATTGGTCTGCGTTTATTAGAAAAAAAATTAGATCCCACACATCGTTCTAGTAAACAAGTACAAAGTTTAAGATAAAATAAAAGCGTTGCTTAGACGATGACTAAGTTGTTACTTAGTTCGTCAGCAACGCTTTTTTAATTAGAATAATAGTGAAGCAAGTGGTGGTACGATCACAACAATAATCACACCTACAATAACTACTGCAATACTTCCCATTGATTCTTCTGTTTCTCCTAGTTCTTTAGCAGCGGCAACACCAAGTGTGTGTCCACTTGTACCAAGAGCTAAACCACGTGCAATTGGATTTGAAATTTTAAACATTTTTACAATTTTGCCACCTAACGCTGAAATAACGACAGCGTTAAGGATAACTGCTAATGACGTTAATTCTTTTACGCCACCGATACCGTCAGATACCGGTAAGGCAATCGCAGTTGTTGCAGCTTGAGGTAACATAGACGCACTAATTTGATCACCTAAGTGGAATAATGTTGCAACTAAATAGATTAAGATTAAAGCAACTAGTGTACCAACAGCAATACCACCAAAAATTTGTAACCAATACTTTCTAAGTACATGACGTTTTTTATAAAGTGGAATCGCGAAACTAATTGTTGCAGCTTCTAAGAAGAAGTTGATAATATCTCCACCAATTTTATAGTTATCGTAACTAATACCAGTTACTTTTAAAAAGACAATTCCTGCCACCATCGCTACAAATAAAGGTGCTAGTAGGAAAAAGCCATTTGTTTTTTTGTAGAAATATTGTGCAATAATATATGGAATTAATGAGACTAAAATACCAAAATAAGGTGTTGTAATACCTAAGTGATCAACCATTAGTTTTCCTCCTTAAGTCGTGTTTTTTCATTTTGTTCTTCAGTAGGGAATAATGTTTTTGTTACAAACAATTGTGATACATAGCCCACACTGACTAATAATAATAATGTTGAAATAATAATTAATAGAATAATTAAAATTGGATGTTGACTTAAAAGTGGTAATGAATTAATAACTGACACACCGGCTGGTACGAATAAGAAACCGATATTATTAGTTAGAGCGGTTCCCACACCCTCAACTTGTCCTAATTTTACGATTCCCGTACTTAATAAAATAAATAATAATACAAGTCCAATTACCGATGCAGGCATTGGAAACGGAATGAATGATTCGATAATTTTTGAAACAAATAATACAGCAACAATTGTTAATACTTGAATGAAAAAATTATAAGTTTTACTTACTTTTGCATTTCCATGAGTATTAGCGGTAGTTGAATTGTTTTTCGCCATATTGAAACTCTCCCTCTTTTTCCTTTTTCTCTTAATATCAGTATAAAATGAAATCGCTTTCTTTAGTGAAGTTTAGAATTGAGTTACAAAAATTAATAGGTGAGTTGCAGTAATCTCTAGTTGAAAATCAGAAGTTGTTTATAGAATAGAAAATTAACTATGTTTACAATAAAAAAGGCTTTTAATCTAACACCTCGTAACATGAAATGTTAGGTTAAAAGCTGACATAATATATATTAAATAAGACCAATTTCTTGTTTGAATGATTTCATAAATGAACGACTAACTTGAAATTTAACATTTGTTGTCATTGTCACTTGATACGTATAATTAAACCAATGTTCTACGCTTTCAATATGTTTTTTATTAATAATCGTAGATCTATGAATTTTTATAAATAATTGTTTAGGTAATTTTTTTTCATAATAATTAAGTGGCTCTGACGTTTCGTACGTGCGTTTAATAGTTGTAATTGTAGTGATCCCATTATTCACAGAAATAGCAATGATATCTTCTAAATTAATAACATAAATACGTTCATCCTCTTCAATTGGAAGGACATTTTGATCATTCAATTGACCTTTTGAATGGTCTGGCGACGGAGCTATTTGACCCTCATTAGCTGACGAGTTGACTTGATGTTTTGCTTCTATTAGTTTTTTTACTTTTTGAACCGCTTGTTCGGTACGTTCTAATTCAAACGGCTTTAATATATAATCAACTGCATTTAATTCAAATGCCTTTACTGCAAACGTATCATGTGCCGTAGCGAAAATAATATAGGGAGGGTGTTTCATTTTTTGAATTTTGTGAGCTAAATCAATACCATTTTCATCCATTAAATTAATATCTAAAAATACTAAATCATATGTATGGTAGAGTAATTTTTCTAATGTTTCTTCAATATTTTCAGCTTCATCGATGATTTCGAAGATGGATATTTCATTTAATAAGTAATGTAATTCATTACGTGCTAATGGTTCATCATCAACAATAAGTGTTCTCAATTTAATGATCCTCCTTTATTAAATGGTATGGAATCATGCAGCTTACTGTTGTTCCATGATCAGATGTATCAAAATGTAACTTTGCATTAGAACCATATAAACCTATGAGACGGCGATTTAAGTTTTCTAGTGCGCTGCCGGTTCCTGTTTCTGAAGCCACACTGATTTGTCCGAGTGATGGTAATTTTTCAGGCGCTATACCATGTCCATTATCACTGACTGATATTTTTAATGATGCTTGTTCGTATTGAACATCTACACAAATGACGTTATCTTTTCGTCGATGTTTGAATGCGTGTTTAATTGCGTTCTCCACTAAAATTTGGATAATAAATGGTGGAATCAATGCATGTTTATATACTTCATCAATATGATATGAAATGGTAAAACGATTAGGGAAACGTGCTTGTTCTAACGATAAATACGCTTTAACTTGTTGTAATTCTTTTTCTAAAGTAATTGTGCTATTACGAGCACCTTGTAAATTTGATCTAAAAAATTGACTTAGTTGTAAAAGTAACTTGCGTGCTTGTTCACTGTCAATTCGTACAAGAGCGGAAATGGTGTTAATCGCATTAAAGAAAAAGTGTGGATTAACTTGAGCTTGTAAAGATTTAATCTCGGCATCTCGTAACAATTTACTTTGTGTTTCGGCAAGCCCTAATTCTAACTGGCTTGAGAAAATATCGGCTAAACCTCGAGCCAGTTGTTTTGTTGATGTTGTAATATGATTATAATCTGTAAAATAAAATTTTAAAGTTCCAGCGACATTGCCATTTGTCATTAATGGTACAACAATTGCTTCACGTAGAGGGCAATTTGGATTATTACATCCAATATCCTCTTTGGAATTTGCTTCTTTTAATTGACCTGTGCGTATGACTTCCTTAGATAAATTAGTAATAATTTCTTTTTTAGCGAGATGATGATCACTACCCGCTCCCACGTGTGTTAAGATGTCTCTTTTATTTGTAATTGCTACAGCAGATACTTTCATTAAGCGAAGTATAATTTCAGCTACAGGACGAGCTGATTTTTCATTTAATCCTGAACGGAAATAAGGTAGCGTTTTATTTGCTAATTCAAGAACATCATGTGTTTGGATTGCTCGTGCTTGTTCTTCTTGTTTTAAAGTAGACAAAATAATAGATAAAAATAATGCAGATCCAATACTATTAATTAAAATCATTGGAAAAGCGATAAATTTAACTAGTGACCAAGCGGTTGAAAAATCATCTGTAAAAAATAAAATACAAGCCATTTGAATACATTCATTAATTATCCCGATGATGGCGCCGATTAGAACGGTTGGATAGCGGTTATGTTTCATCGTCCGATAACCATAAAAGCCCGAAACTAACGCAATAATAACAGATGAAAATAGGTAAGTATAAGCATTGGCTCCCCCAATGATAATTCGTGATAAGCCTGAAACGATACCAACGATAATCGCTACAAAAGGGCCACCAATTAAACCAGACATTCCAATCGTTAACACTCGGGTATTCGCAAGTGAAGCTTCGCTACTCAAGTGATAGTAAATATTACTAGAAATAATTTTGCCATGCTCAATTTCAATTCCAGTAAAGTTAGAAATAATTGCAAATAAAGAGAATAGAATGGTTAATTCCCATTGAGCACGTAGTTTTTCACGTGCACTCATAATAATTTTAAAGTGAGAAATATTCATTAAAATGTAAGCAATAATAATAATTAAGCCTACACGTTCGAGTAATAAGATAAATAAATTAAACATTTTTGCACCTATTGAATATATTAATAAAATTCAAAATTTTTATTATACTTTTTATTATAGTATGGAAAATTTAAAGTTGATAGTTTAAAATGTTTACTTATAAAAATTAAAAACTGAATTTATAACAATCATTAATTTATTTTGAAAAATAATATTTTGGTAAATGGAAATTAAAGTATTTATTACATCATTAACTGTAACTATGATACAGTTTTATTATACTTTAAAAATAAATTAGTTTTTCACAAAGTAGGAGGAATTTTTTCATAATGAAATCTTCAAATGAATTTAGGGGAGATAATCGTTTACTTATAGGGATTATTATTAGTGTTTTAACCTTCTGGTTATTTGCACAATCGTTAGTTAATATTGTCCCTGTGCTTCAATCATCGTTTAATACCGATATGGGTTTAATCAATATTGCAATTAGTTTGACAGCACTATTCTCAGGTTTATTCATTGTTGGCGCTGGTGATGTTGCTGATAAATTTGGTCGAGTGAAAATGACTTATTTGGGATTAGGTTTAAATATTTTAGGTTCTTTATTACTTATTATTTCACCTGTGCCTTGGTTGTTATTAGTAGGACGTGCATTGCAAGGTTTGTCTGGTGCTTTTATTATGCCATCAACACTTGCAATAATTAATGAATATTACATAGGAAAAGAAAGACAAAGAGCTGTCAGTTTTTGGTCTATTGGCTCATGGGGAGGAAGCGGAATATGCTCTCTTTTTGGTGGGTTAGTGGCTTCAACTATAGGATGGCAGTGGATTTTCATCATTTCAATCGCTTTATCAATACTGTCATTTTTCTTAATTAAACATACGCCAGAAACAAAAAACGAAGAAAATGCTCATTCAGATCAGCAAAGTCAACGTTTTGACGTGATGGGTTTAATTTTATTAGTGATTACTCTATTAAGTGTCAATGTTTTAGTGACACAAGCATCTGATCTTGGCATCATGTCTCCAATTATTTTATCGTTAGGTGCTGTCTTTTTAATTGCAGGTATTCTATTTGTGATTCGTGAAATTAAAACAGCTAATCCTCTTGTAGATTTTAGTTTGTTTAAAAATAAAGGATATAGTGGTGCAACACTTTCGAACTTTTTATTAAATGGTGTTGCAGGCGGTACGTTAATCGTTGTTAATACATATTATCAAAGTCATTTAGGATTCACTTCTTTACAAGCAGGTCTCATTTCAATTACTTACCTCGTTGCTGTATTAGTGATGATTCGTATTGGAGAAAAATTACTGCAAAAATTGGGTGCTAAAAAGCCATTATTAATAGGTAGTGCATTTACATTTTTTGGTTTAATTCTCTTATCATTAACATTTTTACCAAATTCTGCTTATATCATATCTAGTATTATTGGTTATTTACTATTTGGTATTGGTCTTGGAACGTATGCGACACCGTCAACAGATACTGCTGTTGATGAAGCACCTGATGATAAAGTAGGCGTTGCTTCTGGTTTATATAAAATGGCATCATCATTAGGTAATGCTTTCGGTGTAGCACTATCAAGTACCATTTATGGTGTGTGTGCTGCAAAAATGAATCTACAACTTGGTGGATTGACAGGTGTATTATTTAATGCAACGGTTGTTTTAATTGCATTTATTACTATTTTAATTTTAGTTCCAAAAAGAGTTAAAAATGCTTAATATTTAAAATAAATATGTCGCATAAACCCTAGACAATAGACGCGCTATTGTTTAGGGTTTAAAAATCATTTTAATTATCAAATAATTTTGAATATTTTATTTATTATATTGACGCATCTATAGCAAAGTAGTATTTTAAACATAAATTGAATAGAAGGAGTCGAATGTTATGAAAATAGCAATTGCTGGTTCAGGCGCATTGGGAAGTGGTTTCGGTGCGATGTTATATCGTCAAGATTATGATGTGACACTAATTGATGGTTGGGAGCCACAGGCAACAGCTGTAAAAAATGAAGGTTTACATATTGATATAAATGGAGAAGAACAGCATTTAAATATTCCAATGTATCAAGATACAGAAGTACCAAGTGAACTTCAATTTGACGTTATATTTTTATTTACAAAAGCTATGCAACTTGAAAGCATGTTAAAACATATCCAGCCCCATATTCATGATAAAACGATTATGGTTTGTACAATGAATGGTCTAAAGCATGAAGATTATATTGTCAATTACGTAGATAAATCACGTATTGTTCGTGGTGTAACTACATGGACGGCCGGCTTAGAATCACCCGGACATACTCACTTAATGGGTAGTGGACCAGTAGAGATTGGTTCTCTTGTACCAGAAGGACAGGATAATGTTGAAGTGATATTTAATATATTAAAAAAAGCAGAACTCAATCCACAAAAAAGTGACAACTTGCAACAATCTATTTGGAAGAAGATTTGCGTAAATGGTACAGCAAACGCACTATGTACAATTTTAGAATGCCGTTTATCAAACTTAAATGAAAGTGAATACGCAAGAAAACTTGTATATGACATTACTAAAGAAATAGTCGCGGTTGCAACTGTTGATGATGTGCATTTAAATGCAGATGAAGTGTATCGCTATCTTATCGATTTAAATGACAAAGTAGGTCCGCATTTCCCATCAATGTATCAAGATTTGATTAATAATAACCGACGTACTGAAATTGATTACATTAACGGAGCAGTAGCTCGCTTAGGCTCAAAACATCATATCGATGCACCAATTAATCAATTTGTAGCGAATATGGTACATGCCAAAGAAGAGCAACGTCAAGCTAAATAAAGGGTAGAAAGTAAGTTGAAAGTTGTTAACTCACTTTCTAATTTTTAGTCATAAGGGTAAATAAAGTATATAGTGATATAAGGAGTTGTGAGATTAATGAAACAGTCAACAAAAAGAATTATCATGACTGGCGTTATTGGCGGACTACTAAGTGGTGCAGTTAAAATAGGGTGGGAAGCGCTTTTTCCTCCTAGAACACCAGAACGTGAAGAAGAACCACCACCCATGACATTACTGCATAAAATGGATTTACCTGACAATGTTAAAAGTGCTACGTATCGCTATAACGAGAACGATATACCTATAACTGTCATGGGCATTCATTATGGGTTTTCAGTTGCAAATGCCATAGTATATGGATTACTTGCTGAAAAGTGTCCAAAAGTTACGACGTTAAAAGGTACATTATTTGGTATTTTAATTCATGTTGCATTTCATGAGTATCTTCTGCCTAAATTAAATCTAACGCCACAAGTTAAAGATTTACCTAAAGAGGAACGCATTTCAGAATTATTAGGTCATATTGTTTGGATGCATACGATTGACTTCATACGAAACAGCCATCGATAAACTATATAAAAGAGGAAACTAGCAAGAACTCAAAGTTCCACTAGTTTCCTCTTTTTTGTATTTATACATTTAATCGAGTTGATGATTTGAACTGCTTGGAGGTGTTTCTGACATTGATTGACGTCGAGCGTCAATACGTTGTCTCAATTTTTCTCCTTCAATTTTCCCCACTTTTGCATAATAACTATGAGCAAAGTGCATTTGAATAATTAAGAATGTAGCACTAATGGCCCAATACAAGCTTAGTGCCGAAGCAGAATGTAATGATGCGTAAGTGATGAATAAAGGTGATAAAACCATCATTACATAGTAAGAGCGACGCTCACTTTTAGGATAATGAATTGAATTGACAAGAGGTTGTATAAAATACATCAACGCTGCGATTATCGTCATTATGATATCAGTATGCATTAAATTAAACCATAAAAAATGAGGGTGCTGAGTGAGACCGCCACTTGTCGGATATTTAATTGACGTATATAGCCCTAAAAGAATTGGAATTTGAATTAAAATAGGCAATGTACCAATTAAATTTTTAAATGGATTAATTCCATAATCATTATATTTTTTCATTAATAAGCGATTTGCTGTACGTCGCTCTTCGGGCGATTGAGCTTCTTTAATTTTTTCTTGGATTTTATTAATTTCCGGTTTTACGACATCTGTTTTGCCACGAATAACATGAATGTTTTTTACTTGAATACACATGAGTGGCATCAGTATTAAACGCAATATAAATACAATGACGATAATAGCTAAACCATAGTTTTCATTGAATGCATGTCCTAAGACATGGAGTAAAGCATCCATTGGTTTTACAAATACAGTATAAAACAGGCCGTGTTGTTGTTCTTTATGAGAATAGTCACAACCTGCAAGCATTATTAAGGCCATCGGTAATAAGAACCAATTCTTTTTCATATTTAAACTCCTATACACTGGTCTTTAATAATCTTAGTCTTAGTGATATAAGCTTAACATAATAATAAAGAAAAGAAGACATACATGTTTGAACAGCCTATATTGATCGTTTAGATAGTGTGATAGTTTTTAGGATAAAATAACTCCATAGACTTGTCAGTAACAAAACGAAGCTAAATAATGTTATTTTCGCTTGTAATGGTAACCATGACATCATAAAACGCCAATCAGAATTTGATAATAAGAGTGTTGGAAGTAAGTAAAGTATCGATAAAATAAGTGTAAAAGTTAACATCATCATACTTATTTTGATGAGTAATCCACGAGACATCGTTTTAAAATAAATGGACTTAGATTTAAAAATTAAACGATAAATGATTAGAAAAATACTTGCTACAGCTATCAGTAAGATAATAGTGATGATGATAAACACGATATTCCACTGATTAATAAGATATTGTAATGTTTTAATATGTTGACCATTACTCATTTGTGTATTGAGATGCTGTGCAAGCTCGGCTACATTTTTTGAATAGCTATTAGCAAGAACTACAATGCCATAGCCTTTTTTTGGATTTAAAATAATATATGAAGAGAAGTTTTCAAGTGTACCAGGATGATATACAATGGTTTCTGAATGATTATCATCAATAAACCAACCTGCTGCATAGTGAACTTCTTGAGAATTATCTATTGCTTTAACTTTAGGTTGATGCGTTAGTTGAACTAATGATGCTACATTTTTTGGTGGACTAAGTTGAAACTTAATCCAAGAGGCTAAATCTTTTGTGTTCGTCATCATATAAGCAGCTGGATTATCTCCTAAATTAAATTCGGGATTATCAGCATAAGCTTTTCCTTTTTTTATTACATACCCTTGAGCGTCATTGTTCTTTTTCATATTACTTTCTTTTACAGTTGATTGCGTCATATGTAATGGTGTGAAAAGATGTGTGCTTAAATAATTCGCATATGATTGATGTGAAGCCTTTTGAACAATCAAACCTAAAATATCATAATTCATGTTGGAATACTCAAATTGCTTTCCTGGTTTAGCATCTAAATTACGTCCTTTGATACTATGAACAAGGCCTTCTAGACTGTTTGTGTCTTTTGTGATTTTATCATCATTTGTGATGTCTCCTGAAATACCACTTGTTTGAGCAATCAATTGATCTACTGTGATATCTACTTTTTTATGATTATATTTCATATAGAAACCTGGAATATAATGACTGACTTTATCATTGAGATTGATTTTATGTGCCTCAACAAGTTGCATAATGGCATAACCAGTAAATGCTTTAGTATTTGAAGCAATTTCAAAACGAGTATGTGGTGTGACTTTGGATTTCTTTTTAATATTTGAAAAACCATAGCCTTTATTAAGAATCGTCTTATTATTTTTTACAATAAGAACGGACATTCCTGGAATATGATCGTCTTTCATTTTATTAACAATCATTTTATCGATATCACTTTGTGACGATGGACTAAACATTGAATAACTGGGTTTTAATTTAATAGCTATGGAAAGAATAATGATTCCTACTAATAAAGTCATTCCAATCATGATAAATTCTTTTCTCATTTTTCCTTACTTCCTTACTTAATACTCCCTAAAATTGAACCTCTAAAAGTAGTATAGCAAGATTAAACTTAAACCGCTCTATACAAGTATTAAATACTGTTGACACCTCTTTATAACTAATAAAAAAGGAATATCCTAAAAATATAATTGTAAAAAGTTACTTAAAAAGTAATTTATACTATATTATTTCCTTGGAAATGTATACTTTTTCACCAAAAGGGAGTATATTTTATCCATTAAAAATGAATATTAAAAAAAGAGGTAAGAAAAGTTATGTTCACTCAATTTAAAAGACTTATTATTGGTAAGCCGAAAAAAAATAGAGACTTAAAAAATGAAAAAATCAGTAATTTTAAGGCTTTAGCAATTTTATCTTCTGACGCATTGTCTTCAGTAGCATATGGTCCTGAACAGATTTTAATTACTTTATCTATAGTGGGGGCTATTGCATCTTGGTATACGTTACCCATTGCTGCTGCTGTTTTAGTATTACTTGCAGCATTGATATTATCTTATCGTCAGATTATATATGCTTATCCAAAAGGTGGCGGCGCATATATGGTGTCTAAGACGAATTTAGGAGAAAAATGGGGGCTACTTGCTGGTGGCTCATTGTTAGTTGATTATATTTTAACAGTGGCAGTAAGCATTTCATCTGGAGCAGATGCATTTGTAGCAGCATTTCCAGCTTTATACCATCATAAAGTATTAATCGCATGTTTATTGGTACTATTTATTTTAATCATGAATTTACGTGGATTGACAGAGTCAGCAACTGTTTTGTCATATCCAGTGTATTTATTTATTATCGGGTTAATTGTCATGATTATTATTGGGACATGGAAGGTAGCGACTGGACAAGCGACGCCTCACATGCATGCGACAGTTGGAACAGCAGTTCCAGGAGTCACTTTATTTTTATTACTTAAAGCATTTTCTTCTGGGGCTTCTTCTTTAACTGGTGTAGAAGCGATATCCAATGCAGTAACTAATTTCAAAGATCCTGGTCCTAAAAATGCTGTTAAAACGTTAATTACAATGGGAAGCATCTTAGCTTTCTTACTTGTAGGAATTGTTGGATTAGCATATTGGTATGGTATTATGCCACAAACTGAAACAACTGTATTATCTCAACTTGCAATGAATATTTTAGGTAAGAATGTAGGGTATTACTTTGTTCAAGTGACAACTGTGATGATCCTTGTCCTTGCAGCTAATACTGGATTCACGGCTTTTCCAATGTTAGCTGCAAGTATGGCGAGAGATAAATATATGCCTCGCATGTTTAGTGTTAGGGGAGATCGTCTAGGTTATTCAAATTCAATTATTACTTTAGGACTTTGTGCGATATTACTCATTATCTTTTTCAATGGTAAAACAGAAAATCTTATTCCATTGTATGCAGTAGGTGTGTTTATTCCATTTACATTAGCACAATATGGAATGGTTTTGAAATGGATACGTAGTCGAGACAAAGGGTGGTCTATTAAACTCATTGCAAATGCTATAGGCGGTACCATTACGTTTATCGTATTTATGATTTTCTTAATCACAAAATTTAGTCAAGTTTGGCCAATTTTAATCTTTTTACCTATCGTTGTATTGATGTTTAAACGAATTAATACGCATTATAAAGACATCGCTGATCAACTTAGAACTGCAAAGGTTGTTCAAGATATGCCTGTTGTAGATAAAAATTTAGCAATTGTTCCTGTAAGTACGATTACTACAGCATTGAATAAATCGATTTATTATGCTCATATGATTGCTGATGATGTGATTGCCGTACATGTTTCATTTGGAGATCAAGCAGATAAGCTATTTGTTGAAAAATGGAAAAAACAATATCCGGATATTAGACTTGTGACTCTACATTCAGAATACCGAAGCGTTATTCGTCCAATATCACGATTTATTGATAAAATTAATAAAAAAGCGAATGATCAAAATTATGTCATTACAGTAGTCGTTACTGAATTTATTCCTAAAAAACCTTGGCATAATTTCTTACACAATCAAACAAGTTTTCGTATGAAAATGCATTTATTCTATCAAAAAAATGTTATTTTAGCGACGGTTCCTTATAAATTACAAAAATAACTGAGTATAAAAAGAAGAGTCTGGGACATAATTCCTAGCAAAATAGCCAGTAAATGATTTTTTTATCAATTCATTTACTGGTTTCTTTATTTACAATACTACGTAATGTTGGTAAGCTTTCTTAGGGGACAGCTTCAGCCTGTCCTGTTCCCTCAAGAGTTTCGCCAAAATACTTTGTGTTTATATGTAATTTTACATTGAAATACTTAAAAAATAAGGACTTTTCGTATAATTTAATAAATATCAATAAACTAAATTAACAAGGTTCCTTATATATCAAGAATATAACATGACTCAACTTACTCTAATAATGACACTCAATATAAGAAAACGAGCCACCCAACGAGTTGAAAATAATCAAAAATTTATAAAAAAGACAAGTTCTATATTATTTCAATAGAACTTGTCTTTTTTCACTTATCCAGAAACTTTATGTCCCAGACTCTCTTTTTTATATTAATGATTTAATTCCTTAGCAAGTACAATTTCATTATAGTTAATATTTTCGCGTAATTGTATAGCGATTTCATTTGTAACTTTATTTCTAGATATCAATTCATCTAAAATGTGACGTTGGGTATACAATGCTTCTAATTTAGCATCGTATTGTTGTTGTGTGTTTAATTCATAGATAAGTTTATTTTCTTCACGTTGACGTTTTCGATTTTGTTTTTGTTTTAATGTACGCGACAATGCATAATATTGATTAATAATTAGACTAACTTCGAGAACATTCGTACTATTTTGTTCTTCTTGAAGTCTCAAAGCAACTCTACGATTAACGATACGCATCATTTGTTGTACTTTTTTAAAACTATTTTTTAATTCTTCTTTTTCTATATGACGATGTTCTTTAAATAATTGTTGTTCTTTACGCTTTTGTTTGATGTAAGTTTGACTGCTTGGGAAAGGTTGATCGTTCTTATTTAAATGACGTATGTTTTTGTGTGAATCATTTCGTGCTTTAAATCTGAGAATCACAAGTTTTAGAAAACGATTGAATTTCTCTATCATGGACATTTCCCTATATGATTGTGTAAACTCCATTACTTTTCGATAATCACTTAAATCTTTCTTTGTGATACGTTCTTTTAAAATTAATTGTTGCAATGTTTCAGTTTCAACGCGTTCTGCAATATCACGTAGACGTCGTAACTCTTTCGTATTTTTATCATCAGTTTGTATATTAATTAAAAATGAAAGCTCATTAAAATATTGATTAAGAATAGGTCGATAATCTATATTTTTTTGTGTCTCTGATTTTTCTTTTAATGAACGAATCACATTTTGAACGATAAAAATTTTAGCTGATTGATAACTCATACCTTTAAAATGTGCTTGTGATTCAGATGGTGTGATTAATGGAAGAATAATTTGGGCAAAAATTAAACTAATGAGTACCATTAATGAGGCAATAAACAACAAATCATTTCGATAATCGAAATTTTGATTCCCGTTAATGATAAAAGGTAATGTTAATGCCATTGATAGAGAGATTGTTCCATGAATGCCACACATTGTCATAATAAATGCATAGTGACTTCGTTTAGGTGGATTTGTTTCTTCATCTTCATCTAAATATGCTTCAACATTTTTGGGATAGTAAAAATCTTTAAACCACACATAAATCCAAATAAATCTAAAAATATATATAGCGAATGCGATGAGAAACGTAATAATAATTAAGAAACTTAAATTTTGTGGTTCATCATGAACGATTTCAATCATGACTTCGGGTACGATATAACCTAATACTACAAATACAAAACCATTTAATGCGTAACTTAATGTATTCCAGATTTGATTGTAGTTCATTTGTAATTCAGTTTGTGCGCGAATAAGACGATCACGCTCTAAACCATGAATTAAACCTGCTACTACAACTGCAATGATTCCTGAAGCATGAACTTCTTCTGCTACAAAGTACACAATAAAAGGTGTGAGTAGCTGTATAAAAGTGAGTGTATTACTATCTTTTAAGCCTTTGTTAGAGGTTAAATAAACACGTAAACTTACAACTAAGGTACCAATGATTATACCTACTAAAATACCTAGGAATGTTGAAAGAAGAAATTGACCAATTGCATTCATAGCTGAAAAACTACCTGTCACAAGAGCAGTGACCGCAATTTTAAAAGAAATGATACCTGCAGCATCATTTAATAGAGACTCTCCTTCTAGAATTGTCATAGAACCTTTAGGTAACACTTTACCTTTAGTGATGGCTGACACAGCAACAGCATCTGTAGGACATAGTATGGCTGCAATAGCAAAAGCAGCGGGCATAGGTAAATTAGGCCAAATCCAATGAATGAAAAAGCCAACCCCAATCACAGTTGTAAACACTAATCCCATTGCCATAAGCACAACAGGTTTTCGATATTCTAGAAGCTTTTCTCTAGAAACATGCGTTCCTTCTACAAATAAGAGTGGAGCAATGACAGCCATCATAAAGACTTCTGATTCGAATTTAAAATGTAGAGGAATAGGTAAGATAAATAAAGCTACACCCAGGGCAATTTGAATGAATGCTGTTGGAATTTTAGGGAAGCGATGATAAATAATAGAACTAATAATAACGGCAAGTATAAATAATAAGAAAGCTTCTAATAATTCCATATGTATGTGACTCCTTACTTTTTTAATTAATATTTTATCATGATTAAAAAAAGAATGAGATATTTTAATATATTCCATTCTTAAGAAGCAGAAAAGCGGAACTGAATTCAGTTCCGCTTAATAAAATAATTAGTTATTGATTGATTCTCGAGGTTGTTGACGTGTATTTTTAGCTAAATCTTCAGCATTTTTCTTATATTTTTTATAGAACAAGAATAGGAATATAAACCAAACTGGTGAAATAAATATGGCAATTCTCGTATTAGTACTAAAGAACAATAACACAAAAACAAATAAGAAAAACAGAAGAACGACATAGGCCATTGCTTTACCACCGAAAAGTTTAAATTTATTGTTTTTATGTTCTTCCGGATTTTTTCGTACATATATAATGTAAGAAATAATAATCATTGTCCAAACAACTATAAATAATACTGTTGAAAGTGTAGTGACATAAATAAATAATTGAATAGCATCTGGGAAGACAAAGTTTAGTAATGCAGCTAGAAGTAATGTCCCAGAAGATACGAGCATAGATAAGTAAGGTACACTGTGGTGATTTGTCTTGCTTAATATTTTAGGCCCTAGCCCTTGTTTAGATAAACCGAATAAAATACGACTATTAGAATAAATACCACTATTCGTTGCGGAAGCGGCAGCAGTTAATACGACAAAGTTAACAAGTCCCGCTGCAAAAGGCAGACCGATCATACTAAATAACATAACAAATGGACTCGCATCAGAGTTTATTTTATTCCAAGGTATGACTGACATGATTACAAGTAAACCACCAACATAGAATAATAAAATTCTAATAGGTACATTATTAATAGCTTTTGGAATAACTGTACGTGGATCTTTAGTTTCCCCAGCTGTTACACCAATCAATTCAATACCAATAAATGAATATACGGCAATTTGGAAAGACATTAAGAATCCCAATGTACCATTTGGGAATATTCCTCCATGATTGATAAGATTACTGAAAGAAGCATGTCCATAAGTTGTTTTAAACGAGAAGAAAATCATCACTAATCCGACGATAATCATGGCAATAATGGTAATGATTTTTATAATAGAGAACCAAAACTCTAACTCTCCAAATAATTTCGCACCTAGCATGTTAAATGAAATAAGTAAGAGTACAATAAATAATACAGTGAGCCAATGAGGGATTTGTGGAAACCAAAAGCTAAAATATTGTCCCATTGCAGTTAAATCGGACATGCTTGAAACAATCCAAGATAACCAATATGTCCAACCGATAACAAATCCCCCGAATGGGCCCAAATATTCATTGGCAATATCAACAAATGAATTGAAGCGTGTATTACTAAGTAATAATTCTCCAAGTGCTCGCATAAATGCAAATAACACCATACCAATAATTAAATAAGTGATGAGTAGAGATGGACCGGTTAGTGAAATAGTTTGCCCAGATCCTAAAAATAAACCCGTCCCAATAGCGCCACCAATTGCAATTAATTGAATGTGTCTATTACTTAATTCTCTTTCTAACTTTCTTGCCATAGGTTTCCCCCTTGGAAAGGAATTTACGTTATTTTGTAAACGCTTTCTTTTATTTGAATAAATTTTGCTTTTAACAAAGCTAGAAAATAATGTAAATTAATATAATACGAATTAATATTTAGAATATTCAGATATTTTAATGTTTTGAGTTTTTAACTTTGCTAAAAGATATGTTTATTATACTCTTAATTTTCAAAAAAACAAATAATGTTTATATAACTATGAAAAACAGAATAATTTATATTTATAATAATCTATGGCATAATAGATAAAATTTAAAAATGAATTAGAGGAGTAGAGAAATGAGAATCGGAGCGGTTTCTGATTTACATATAGATAGACATCCTAAATTAAAGCCCACTGTATATCTAGAAACATTAATTAAAGTGGTACAACGTAGAGAGATTGATTTGCTGTTAATTGCAGGAGATATTTCAAATTATTATAAAGATAGCTATCAATTTATTAAAGATTTAAAAACATCTTTACACATTCCCATATTATTTGTTCCAGGAAATCATGATTATTGGAAAGCAGAGGGTGAAACGACGTCTCAAGATATTTATAACTTTTATAGAAACCAGCCAGAATGTTTATTGGATCATCCATATATTATTAATGATGATTGGGCTATTGTAGGCCATACTGCATGGTATGATTACAGTTACGCAGATAAAAAGTTTGAAGAGACTCATTTACAAAGTGGGAAATATTATGGAGCCACTTGGCAAGATAAAGTAAAGATTGATTGGGAAGAAGATGATATTACCTTATCTAAAAAGGCAGCTAAGTATGTTAAACAAGAATTGAAGCAACTTCATGATAAACACATTATTTTAATGACCCATATTGTAACGCATCCTCAGTTTGTAGTACCTACACCTCATCGAATTTTTGATTTTTTTAATGCATTTATAGGTACATCTGATTTTGACAAATTATATCAACAGTTTCCGATTAAATACAGTATCATGGGACATGTCCATTTTCGTAAATCATTAATAGACAATGGTATTACATTCCTATGTCCTTGTTTAGGTTATAGAAGAGAATGGCGAACAGATAATATTTACGAAGAAATAAATCATGCATTAATGGATTTTACTATAGAATAAAAAAGAAAGAGGCTAGGACATAATTCCTAAAAAATAGCCAGTAAATGAGTTTTTTATAAATTCATTTACTGGCTTCTTTATTTACAATACTACGTATTGTTGGCT
>NZ_JBXWKZ010000004.1:0-29621 GCF_058191515.1 Staphylococcus sp. CoH_129_LAB_1
GAGACCTACAAGTCGAGCAGGGTCGAAAGACGGACTTAGTGATCCGGTGGTTCCGCATGGAAGGGCCATCGCTCAACGGATAAAAGCTACCCCGGGGATAACAGGCTTATCTCCCCCAAGAGTTCACATCGACGGGGAGGTTTGGCACCTCGATGTCGGCTCATCGCATCCTGGGGCTGTAGTCGGTCCCAAGGGTTGGGCTGTTCGCCCATTAAAGCGGTACGCGAGCTGGGTTCAGAACGTCGTGAGACAGTTCGGTCCCTATCCGTCGTGGGCGTAGGAAATTTGAGAGGAGCTGTCCTTAGTACGAGAGGACCGGGATGGACATACCTCTGGTGTACCAGTTGTCGTGCCAACGGCATAGCTGGGTAGCTATGTATGGACGGGATAAGTGCTGAAAGCATCTAAGCATGAAGCCCCCCTCAAGATGAGATTTCCCAACTTCGGTTATAAGATCCCTCAAAGATGATGAGGTTAATAGGTTCGAGGTGGAAGCGTGGTGACACGTGGAGCTGACGAATACTAATCGTTCGAAGACTTAATCAATTTTTCAAGTTTTGCGACGCAAATCTTTACTTACTATCTAGTTTTGAATGTATAATCATTCACTTGTCTGGTGATAATGGCAAGGAGGTCACACCTGTTCCCATGCCGAACACAGAAGTTAAGCTCCTTAGCGCCGATGGTAGTTGGACTGACGTTCCGCTAGAGTAGGACGTTGCCAGGCAGTTCATTATAGATGTGATGACCCGATATTGAGACCGTTCTTGGTCTCTTTTTTTATACTTAAATTTATGGTTGCTAGAGTATTGATTAAAATTTAGTCAAAACTGTCTTTGTGAAGAAAAAGACTTTGAAGCAAATGAATGAGAAATGGTTGAAGATAGCTTAGTAGAACTAAAAAGAATGATAAAAATAATAAAACTTCTTCAGTATATTGCTGAAGAAGTTTTTAATATGAGTTTAAATTAATAATGAATACAACATTTTATTTTCATTTATATAAATATTTGATGGATCAAACTCATTGACATTACCTTTTAATTGCTCTAAATCTTGATGATTATTTAGCTGAATGCCAATAATAACAGTACCAGTGTTTTGAGAAGCTTTTTTTAAATATTCAAATTTAGTAATATCATCTTGAGGCCCTAAGACATCATTAACAAATTCTTTTAAAGCTCCTGGACGTTGTGGGAAGTTTAAAATGAAATAATGTTTCATTTCTTCATATAAAAGTGAACGTTCTTCAATTTCTTTCATACGGTTAATATCATTATTTCCACCACTGACTACGCATACTACAGTTTTTCCTATAAGATTATCTTTATAAAATTCAAGTGCTGATACACTTAACGCACCTGCAGGTTCTGCCACTATTGCTTGTTTAGAGTACATATCTAAAATTGTAGAACATACTGCACCCTCATCAATTTGTAAGTAGTCATCTACGTACTGTTTGGCAATATTAAAGGTAATATCACCAACACGTGCTACTGAAGCGCCATCAACAAATTTATCGATATGTTCTAAAGTAATAATTTTATTTTGAACTACTACTGATTCATACATACTACTTGCCCCGGCAGGTTCGACACCAATAATTTGTGTATGTGGACTATGATCGTGCATATATGTACTCACACCGGATATTAGTCCTCCGCCTCCAATAGCTGCAAATAGATAATCAAATTGAATATTTTCTTTTTTAGCTTCTAATAAAACTTCTTTAGCTAATGTTCCTTGACCAGCGATCGTATTAACATTATTGAATGGATCAATAAACGTCATATGATGTTTATCAGTATATACTAAAGCTTCTTTTAGACAATCATCAAATGTATCACCAGTTAGAACTATTTCTACATTTTCAGCCCCAAAGAATTTAACTTGATTTATTTTTTGAAGTGGGGTTGTTACTGGCATAAAGATAACAGCTTTTAGATTTAATGCTTTAGCAGTATAGGCTACTCCTTGAGCATGGTTACCGGCACTTGCACAAGTGATACCTTTTGATTTAGCTTGTGAGTCTAATACTGAAATAGCATTATAAGCACCACGTAATTTAAATGAGCGTACCCATTGCAAATCTTCTCTTTTTAAATAAACATTACAATTATATTTTTGTGAAAGATAATGATCATATTGTAATGGTGTTTCTTTCACAACATCTTTTATACGAAAATAAGCTTCATCTACATCAGTAGCTGTTACCGTTGTCTTTAAAACCATTTATTATCATCCTTACATTGTTTTCTCATATTTCTCTATTAGATTTTCATATTTTAATGTAATAGCAATATCATCTAATCCATTGATAAGTTTATCTTTCCAAGTTTCATCTATATCAAAGAGAAAAGATTGATTATTTGCTGATACAGTTTGATTTGGTAAGTCAACTGTTATACTATTTTGGTTAGCTAAGTATTTTCTAGATTGTTCATCTAAAACAATAGGCAACATTCCATTTTTTGTACAATTCATATAGAAGATGTCACTAAAACCACCAGCAATAATAATATTAAAACCAAAATCTTTTAAAGCCCAAGCAGCATGTTCACGACTTGAACCACAGCCAAAATTGTCTCCAGTAATAAGAATTGAAGCACCTTTATATTCTGGTTTGTTTAGATTAAAGTTTGGATTATCTGATCCATCGGGTAAATAACGCCATTCATCAAAAGCAAAAGGTCCAAAACCAGTTTTAGTAATACGTTTAAGATGAACTTTTGGAATAATTTGATCCGTATCAATATTATCATTAAACAAAGGGACTACTTTACCTGTGTATTGGGTGATAGGTTGAATGTCCATTATTTATACAACCACCTTTCTTACATCAACGAATTTACCATTTATTGCAGCAGCTGCTGCCATTGCTGGAGAAACAAGATGTGTACGTGCACCTTTACCTTGGCGACCTTCAAAATTTCGATTGCTTGTGGATGCGCAATGAACGCCTTCAGGTACCTGATCAGGATTCATTCCTAAACACATTGAACATCCAGGTTCTCTCCATTCAAAGCCTGCTTCTTTAAACAATTTGTCTAATCCTAAAGCTTCTGCTTCTTTTTTTACTGTACGTGAACCTGGAACTACAATAGCAGTAATTTTAGGATGTACTTTTTTTCCTTTTACAATATGGCTTGCTTCTATCAAATCTGACAGTCGGGCATTAGTACATGAACCTAAAAAGACATAACCTATATCGATATCTTCTGCTTTCTGACCTGGCTTCAATCCCATATAATTGTATGCACGTTCATCATTAATATTCTGAATTTCTGGGAAAGGTGAGCTAAAATTCACACCCATTTCTGGATTTGTGCCCCATGTCACTTGTGGTTCTAAATTTGTTACATCAAGTGTAATTACTTTGTCAAAATAAGCGTCTTCATCTGAATATAGTTTTTGCCATTCTTGAATAGATTGATTAATGTTTTGAGCATAAGGACGTCCTTTAACATATTCAAATGTAGTTTCATCAGGTTGAATGATACCATATTTGGCACCACCTTCAATTGCCATGTTACAAATTGTCATTCGTCCTTCCATGGACAGTGATTGAATTGTTTCACCAGTAAATTCAAGGGCATAGCCTATTCCAAAATCTACGCCATGTTGATTGATTAAATGTAAAATAATGTCTTTAGCATATACACCAGGTTGTAATTTTCCTAAAACTTCAATTTTAAGATTTTTAGGTTTTGTTTGCCATAATGTTTGAGTTGCAAAAACATGTTCTACTTCACTTGTTCCAATACCAAAGGCAATAGCACCAAATGCCCCGTGAGTTGCGGTATGTGAATCTCCACATACAATTGTCTTACCTGGTTGTGTTAATCCAGTTTCTGGACCTACCATATGAACGATGCCTTGTTCATTTGAACCCATATCAAAAATATGTACACCAAAATCTTTTGCATTTTTTTGTAAAGTAGTAATTTGTTTATTAGCAATTTCATCTTTAATATTAAAGATATCGATTGTAGGAACATTATGATCAAGAGTTGCAAAGGTTAAATCTGGACGTCTCAGTTGTCGTTTTTGAAGCCTTAATCCTTCAAAAGCTTGAGGAGAGGTCACTTCATGTATAAGATGTAAATCAATGTATAAGAGTTGAGGCTCGCCTTCTTTACCAGTTAAGACATGTTTATTCCAAACTTTATCAAATAATGTTTGACCCATTATCTATGTACCTCCTTTTATTGATAACTTTTTTTAAGTAAGTCAAAGATTTCTGAAGTTTTATAGTCTCCACCAAGATCTTTTGTGGTTTTACCAACTTTAATTAAATGATATACAGCATTTTCTAATTCTTCCGCTGCTGCACTTTGATTTAAACTTTCTTTTAAGCACATTGCTAGTGATAATACCATTCCAAATGGATTAGCAAGGTTCTGATTAGCAATGTCAGGTGCTGAACCATGAATAGGTTCATAAAGTCTAGTACCTTGTTCACTAAAACTTGCTGAAGGGGATAAACCGAGTGAACCAGGTATCACTGAAGCTTCATCACTTAAAATATCACCAAAAAGATTTTCAGTAACAATGACATCGAATTGTGAAGGTTGAGTAATTAAATGCATACTACACGCATCAACGAGTAAATGATTTAACTCAACATCTGGATAAGATTTGCTTACTTCATTAACAGTTTTTCTCCAAAGTTTACTAGAAGCAAGGACATTTTCTTTATCTACAGAAGTCACTTTTTTATTACGTGTAAGTGCTAATTCAAATGCAACTTTAGCAATACGTTTTATTTCATCTTTAGTATAAGTGAGGGAATCTAAAGCTTCTAAATCGTTAATATGTCTAGGTTCACCAAAGTAAATACCACTTGTTAATTCACGAACTATAACTAAATCTGTATGTTTAACACGTTCTTCTTTTAAAGGTGAAAATTGACTGGTACCTTCAGTAACTTTAGTAGGACGAATATTAGCAAATAAACCTAATTTTTTACGTAATGCTAATAGGCCTTGCTCTGGACGATTATTAGGATCGGTCCATTTTGGTCCTCCAACTGCTCCTAATAAAATAGCATCTGCTTCTTGACAGGCCAAAAGTGTTTCATTAGGAAGGGGAGTGCCATGTGTATCAATGGCAGCTCCTCCAAAATCATAACTTTTTAATTTATAGGTAAAATTATATTTCTTACTAATTATTTTTAATAACTCTAAACTTCCATTTAAAATTTCAGGGCCGATTCCATCTCCAGGTAAAGCAACAATCTTATATGTCATTATCTGTTACCAACTTTCTCTAAATCTTGAGCAATATACTTAGCGTGAGCTTCTACATATGCTTTACAAGAAGCTTGAAGTATATCATGATCAATACCTATACCATTAACATGTTGTTCTTCAATAACAAGTTCTACATGAACCTCAGCTTGAGCATCTGTACCTTCAGTAACTGAATCAATTCTATAATCGATAAGTTCACTATTCTTTTTAAAAATACGATCGACAGCATTGTAAATCGCAACAATTGATCCTGTACCAATACTTGAGTCTTGGTAAATGTGACCTTCCTTGTCTTTAATGACAATAACAGCACTTTGTAGACCATTTGAAACATATTGTAATTGCAAAGTTTCTACTTGATAAATTGCATTTTGTTCATGTTCAGAACCTTGTATAATAGCATGAATATCTCGATCAGATACTGATTTTTTTTTATCTGCTACTGCTTTAAATTGTTTAAATAACTCGATTTGTTGTTTAGGTTCAATGTCGTAGCCTAACGTTTTAAGTTTTTCAGCAAAAGCATGTTTACCAGATAGTTTACCTAAAGGTAATTCATTTTTACTTATTCCAACAAGTTGAGGAGTCATGATTTCGTATGTTTCAGGATTTTTGAGAACACCATCTTGATGGATACCAGATTCATGGCTGAAAGCATTTTGACCAACAATTGCTTTATTTCTTGGGACTCGAATACCTGCATATCTAGAAATTAAATCTGAAGTCAATTTAGTTTGTTCTAATTTTATTTTTGTTTCGATACCATAGTGATCTTTACGAACGTATAGTGCTAATGCTATTTCTTCTAATGAAGTATTACCTGCACGTTCGCCAATACCATTTACAGTACCTTCGATGCGTTTTGCACCATTTTCAATTGCAGCTAAGCTATTTGCTACTGCCATGCCCAAATCGTCATGACAATGTGCGCTATAGATGATTTCATTTTCTGCTTTAATATTTGTAATAAGAGATTTAAAAATGGCACCATATTCACTTGGATAACTATATCCAACAGTATCTGGAATATTTATTATTGTAGCTCCAGCATCAACAGCTGTTTGAACAGATTTGATAAGAAATTCTTGATCAGTTCTTGATGCGTCTTCTGGTGAAAATTGCACTATATCGAATAATGATTTAGCGTAGCTTACATGTTCTTTAATTGATGCTAAGACTTCTTCTTGAGTCATTTTTAGCTTATGCTGTAAATGAATAGGGGAAGTAGCAATAAATACATGAACACGTGGTTTAGCTGCACATTTTGTTGCTTCATATACAGCATCAATATCAGATTTTTTACATCTTGCTAATCCGCATACTGCAGTAGTAGTTAAAGCTTTAGAGATTGCTTCTACAGATTTAAAACTTCCAGTACTTGAAGCGGGGAAACCTGCTTCGATAACATCGACTCCCCATTTTTCAAGTTGCTTAGCAATACTTAAACGTTCATCAAAAGAAAAATTAACACCAGGTGTTTGCTCTCCATCTCTTAACGTTGTATCAAATATTTGAATATGGCTTTCCATTTCTAACATCTCCTTACATTTTATTTTTGAATGCTTTTAGATTTAATAAATGGCATCATTTTTCTTAGTTCACGACCAACTGCTTCAATTTCATGACCATGTTGTTGTTCACGTAATTCATAGAATTCTTTAAATCCATTTTCGTTATCTTTAACAAAACGATTAGCGAAGTTACCATTTTGAATATCTTTAAGTACTTTTTTCATATTATCTTTAACATCTGTAGTAATAACGCGTGGGCCAGATACATAATCACCAAATTCAGCAGTATTTGAAATTGAATAACGTACATTTTCCATACCGCCTTCATACATTAGATCAACAATAAGTTTCATTTCATGTAATACTTCAAAATATGCTAATTCTTTTTGATATCCAGCTTCCACTAATGTTTCAAAACCGCTTTGGATAAGTTTATGAATTCCACCGCAAAGTACAGCTTGTTCACCAAATAAGTCAGTTTCAGTTTCTTCTTTAAATGTTGTTTCAATAACACCAGCACGTGTAGCGCCAATACCTTTTGCATAGCTTAAAGCAATATCACGAGCTTGACCTGTAGCATCTTGTTGAACACCAAATAATGCTGGTACAGCTGAATCTTCAACAAATGTACGTCTTACTAGGTGACCAGGGCCTTTAGGTGCTACTAAGAAAACATCTACATCTTTTGGTGGTTCGATAACGTTAAAATGAATATTAAAACCATGTGCGAAAGCTAATGCATTACCAGATTCTAAATTTGGAGCAATTTCTTTTTTATAAACATGACCTTGAATTTCATCAGGAAGTAATACCATAATAACGTCTGCTTGTTTTACTGCTTCAGCTACTGGATATACATCTAATCCATCTTCTTTAGCCTTGTTAAATGAATTACCTGGACGAATACCAACTCTTACATCATAACCGTTGTCTTTTAGATTTTGAGCATGTGCATGTCCTTGAGATCCGTAACCGATAATAGCAATTTTTTTACCTTGTAGTGCATCTTTTTCTACTGATTGATCATAATAAACTTTTGTCATAATAAGTTCCTCCATTAGCTATAAAATTTGTAAAATTTTGAATATTAAAGGGGTAATAATTAACTTGGTGATGTTAGACATTAAATATGATAGTTGATGTAAAATGCTAGCGCATCATCTAAGAATTAATCATTTACATCTTCAACATTAATAACACTGACTTGTTTTTTTAATTTAGTAATTAAAATTCTATATACATCTTCATCTTCAATATTAACTTTGATTATCATATCAGACACGCCATGTTCACCAGTAGGTTTTACATATAATTCATTAATATTGTATTGCAGTCTTACAAAAGCGCTTGTAATTCGATTTAAAGTACTTACTTGGTCAGCTACTTTTAATTTTAAAGTTCGGTTCATTCTAGACCCTCCATTTCATGATTTGCTTTACCACTAGGAATCATAGGATTTACAGGTTCCGTTGGAGAAATTCTCACTTCAATTAAAGCAGGACCTCCGTAATTGAAAGCTTCATCTAGCTGGGGTTTTAATTTGTTAGGATGATCTATTAAGAAGCTTTTAACACCGTAAGCTTCAGCCATTTTAATAAAGTCTGGTTGATCATTGAAAACGGAATGTGAAAATCGTTGATTAAAGAATTTATCTTGCCATTGTTTTACCATTCCTAATGTACCGTTATTAATTAGAACAATTTTTACATTTAAATTGTATTCAGGTAATAATGCCATTTCTTGATTAGTCATTTGGAATCCACCATCACCTACAAAACAAATTACTGTTTTATCTGGTGCTGCAAGTTGTGCACCGATTGCTGAAGGAATACCGAACCCCATTGTTCCTAATCCACCACTTGTAACCCATTGACTATGTTGTTTAAAAGGATAAAATTGAGCTGACCACATTTGATGTTGACCTACATCTGTAGTCACTATAGCTTCACCGTTTGTAATTTTTCCAATATATTCAATTGCTTCTTGAGGACGACAAAATGTATCATCAGCTTCTTTATATTTAAATGGATGTTTTGTTTTATTATCTAAACAATGATTAACCCATTCTTTGTATGTAGCATGGCTTGGATGTTCAACAACTAATGCTTCTAATACTTTTTTACAATCTGCAACAATTCCTAATATTGTAGGAATCACTTTATTAATTTCTGATTCATCAATATCGATATGTACCACTTTAGCATTTGGTGCGAATTTGTTAGGGTTACTAGCTAAACGATCATCAAATCGACTACCTAAATTAATGAGTAGGTCACATTCTGTGAGTGCCATATTACTCGCATAAGATCCATGCATACCACCCATACCAAGGAAAAGGGGATTTTCGTAAGGAATAGCACCTAGTCCTAATAAAGTTGTAACAACAGGAATTTGATGTTGAGTAACAAATTCAGTTAATAGTGCGTTTGATTTTGAATGATTGATACCTGCTCCAGCTAAAATGACAGGTTTTTTTGCATTATTTAAATATTGAGAAAGTTGTTGGATATCTTCTTGTTTTGGGTTTTCAATGACTTGATATGAAGGCAAATGAACCTCTTCTTCAAGTGGAGCAGAAGACGTTAATACACCCATATCTTTAGGAAAATCAATGACTACTGGTCCTTTACGCCCAGTATTTGCTAAATAGAATGCCTCATGAACAATTCTAGGGATATCATCTACGTCTTTAACTTGGTAATTAGCTTTAGTAATTGGTGTTGTCATTGACAATAAATCAGCTTCTTGGAACGCATCTTTACCAATGCCAGGAGTCGCTACTTGTCCGGTGAATACGACTAAAGGTAGAGAATCACAGTAAGCATCAGTAATACCAGTAATAGCATTTGTAGCTCCGGGACCACTTGTTACAACAACAACACCTGGTTTACCTGAAACACGTGCATATCCTTCAGCAGCATGAGTAGCACCTTGTTCATGACGTGCAAGAATATGTTTGATTCTTTCATCATAAAACTTATCGTATAACGGTAACACTGCGCCACCAGGATATCCGAAAATGAAGTCAACGTCTTCATGTACAAGTGCTTCTACTAATAATTCAGAACCACTTCGAGTTGTAGTTATTTCGTTTTGTTTATTACTTTCCTTTGTATTTGGCATGTTTAACACTCCTTAAATTTAAATAAGATTTTCAGGGACTTGCATAATACCGCCCGTATTTGCACTTGTTACTAAAGATGTGTATCTTGCAAGATAACCTGTTTTTACTTTAGCTTTAAAAGGCTCAAGTTCTTCTTTACGTTTATATAATTCTTCTTGAGGCTGATTAACATCTAAAGTACGATTTATTAAATCTATAGTAATTTCATCACCATCTCTAATCAGACCAATAGGACCTCCTGAGGCTGCTTCTGGTGAAATATGACCTACGGCAATACCACGTGTGGCTCCAGAGAAACGACCATCCGTAATTAAAGCAACATCTTTTCCTAAACCTCTACCGACGATAGATGATGTAGGAGCTAACATTTCTGGCATACCTGGACCTCCTTTAGGCCCTTCATATCGAATGACGACAACATGACCTTCACGAACCGTTTTATTATCAATTGCTTCTACAGCTGCATCATGTGAATCAAAGCAAATAGCTTTTCCTGTAAATACTTTAATAGAAGGATCAACACCACCAACTTTAATCACTGCACCTTTAGGAGCAATATTACCGAATAATACTGATAATCCACCTTCTTTATCATATGGAGCATCTAAAGAATGTATAACATCGAAGTTTTTAATTTCTTTACCTTGGTTATTTTCTCTTAATGTTTTACCAGTAACAGTCAATCGATCTGGATGTAACGTTCCTTCTTTTTTCATCAATTCATTTATGATTGCTGGACATCCACCAGCTTCATGAACATCATGCATAGAGTATGAAGATGATGGAGCGATTTTAGATAAATAAGGTGTTTTTTTAGCAATTTCATTAATTCTTTCTAAGTCATATTCAATACCAGCTTCATTAGCAATTGCTAGTGTATGGAGTACAGTATTTGTAGAACCTCCCATTGCCATGTCTAAAGCAAATGCATCATCAATTGCTTCTTTTGTAACAATATCACGAGGTTTAATGTCATTTTTTATATTGTCTACTAATTGAAATGCAGCTTGTCTTATCATTTCACGACGTTGAACACTTACTGCTAAAGCTGTACCATTATACGGAAGTGCCAATCCTAAGACTTCCATTAAACAGTTCATAGAATTTGCTGTAAACATTCCTGCACATGATCCACATGTTGGACAAGCATTTTGTTCCATATCTAAAAATTCTTCTCTAGAAATAGAACCTTCTTTAAAAGCACCAACCGCTTCAAACATTGATGATAAAGTTAAAGCTTTTCCTTGTGCAGATAATCCTGCTTTCATTGGACCACCTGAACAAAAGATAGCGGGTACATTGGTCCTAACAGCTGCTAATAACATTCCTGGTGTAATCTTGTCACAGTTTGGAATATAAAATACACCATCAAACCAATGTGCATTGATGACTGTTTCAGCTGCATCTGCGATAATTTCACGTGAAGGAAGAGAATATCGCATGCCAATATGTCCCATAGCAATACCATCGTCAACACCGATAGTATTAAATTCAAATGGAATAGCTCCTGCTTCACGAATAGCTTCTTTTGCAATGTCTGCTAATTCTCTTAAATGAACATGTCCAGGTACAATGTCGATATATGAATTACAAATTGCTACAAATGGTTTATTCATATCAGTTGGACTTTTAAGTGCTCCAGTTGCGTGTAGTAAGCTTCTCGCTGGTGCTTGATGATCACCTTTTTTTATCATGTCACTTCTCATTCTTCATTCCCCCAAATATTTATAAATGATTAAAATAAAAAAACGTCCCAATTAATTTGGGACGTTTTTAAGTCCCATTCAATGAGAAATAGGACTTAAACATTTAGTAAATTAAGCTACTAAAGTTCCAGCCCTGAAGAGTATAATAAAATAATTAAATTGTCATTAAGTGGTGTTACTAGATATGTAAATGATTGCATTTTATTATACTCCTTTCTTGAATGGATAGTTATTTGATTAATTAGAATTGTTTTAAAATTTCGATAAATTAAATTTACACTAGTTTGTTTTCAAAGTCAACATCATTTTTAGAATTTTCTAACAATTAAAATTAGTAATTTGGGATTTACAAATGAGAAATTTTTAACAAAGTTTGATACAATTATTAAGTTGAATTTAGATAGAATAACTATGTGTAAAATATACATTAGGAGAGAGAAGAATATATGATACCTATCAAGAATTTAAATGAGATGGAACATTTTGCTGAAATTTTAATGAAGTATATTAATTCAAAAGATGTCATTTTATTAAATGGAGATTTGGGTGCCGGTAAAACGACGTTGACTCAATTTATAGGTAAATATCTAGGAGTGAAGCGTAATATTAATTCTCCTACGTTTAACATCATAAAATCATACAAAGGTAAGGAATTAAAACTTCATCATATGGATTGTTATCGCTTAGAAGATTCAGATGAAGATTTAGGATTTAATGAATACTTTGAAGATGATGCTGTTACAGTAATTGAGTGGAGTCAATTTATACAAGATTTTCTTCCTAATGAGTATTTAGTGATTAATATTACGACTATAAATGAAAAAGAACGACAAATTAATTTAGTAGCAAAAGGTTATCATTATACTAAAATAAAGGAAGAGGTAGAAAATGAACTTACTGTTAATTGATACTTCAAATCAACCTATGTCAATTGCTTTGATGAAAGATGATACGGTTTTAGCCATAAAAACAACAAATAGTAAAAAAGATCATTCTAGTCAACTTATGCCCGGCATTCAATGCTTGTTTAATGAATCGAATCTAAAAATACAAGATTTAGATGGGATTGTTGTTGCGCAAGGACCAGGATCCTATACGGGAGTGAGAATAGGCGTTACTGTAGCGAAAACGTTGGCCTATGCTTTGAATACTAAATTATATGGTGTATCATCATTAAAAGCATTAGCGGCTACCATCGATAAGGACGATAAAAGAGTTATTGTACCAATATTTGATGCCCGTCGCGAAGCGGTATACACAGGAATATATCAATATGAAAACAATCAATTAAATACTATCGAAAATGATCAATATATTTCTTTAGAAGCGTTGCATAAAAAACTTAATAATTTGAATCAGCCTTATGTTTTTGTAGGAGAAGACACAGAAAAATTATCTGGATTACTACATGGAGATATTGAGGCTAAACTACCTAATGCTACGGTAATGAAACATTTGATTCATCAACCTGAGAATATCCATACATTTGTACCTAATTATATAAAATTATCAGAGGCGGAACGTCATTGGCTAAACCAACAAAAGAACAATTAACTATTAGGGCAATGCAAGTCGATGATGTTCCGAGTGTTTTTGATATTGAGAGAGAAAGCTTCAATGATAGTTCATGGACCATAGATGCATTTTACCATGAATTGAATGAAAATAACTTTGCAAAGTACTTTGTTGTTATTTTTCAAGAAGAAATTATTGGGTATTTAGGATTATGGATAGTTATTGATCAAGCTCAAATTACAACTATAGCAATCAAAGAATCATTCAGAGGCTATGGATTAGGTCAGCTATTACTTAATTATGTCATGGACTATGCCAGACATACTTGTGATGTGATGAGTTTAGAAGTGAGAATTACGAATGTAGTAGCTCAGCATGTGTATAAAAAATTAGGATTTCAATATGGTGGTAAAAGAAAAAATTATTATGGAGAAGGCGAGGACGCATTAGTGATGTGGGTGAATTTAAATGAATAAAGACATATTAATATTAGCGGTTGAAACAAGCTGTGATGAAACAAGTGTAAGTGTTATAAAAAATGGAAATACGATTTTATCTAATATTGTACTTAGTCAAATAGAAAGTCATAAACGTTTTGGTGGGGTAGTCCCTGAAGTTGCTAGTAGACATCATGTAGAGGGAATTACGACTACAATTGATAAAGCATTATCTTCAGCTAATACTACTATGGAAGATATCGATGCCGTAGCTGTAACTCAAGGTCCTGGATTAATAGGGGCGTTATTAATAGGAATTAATGCAGCAAAAGCTTTAGCATTTGCGTATAATAAGCCAGTCATTCCTGTTCATCATATTGCAGGACATATTTATGCTAATCATCTTGAAGAACCCTTAATATTTCCTTTAGTAGCATTAATCGTTTCAGGTGGGCATACAGAACTTGTTTATATGAAATCGCATTTAAATTTTGAAGTGATTGGTGAAACTCGTGATGATGCAGTAGGAGAGGCTTATGATAAAGTAGCAAGAACAATTGATTTACCATATCCAGGTGGCCCAGCTATTGATAAACTCGCTTTGGAAGGAAAGGACACTTATCATTTTCCTAGAGTATGGCTTGAAAAAGATAGTTATGATTTTAGTTTCAGTGGTTTAAAAAGCGCAGTAATAAATAAGTTACACAATCAACGACAAAAAAATGAAGAAATAAGAAAAGAAGATGTTGCTACTAGTTTTCAAAATAGTGTTGTCGAAGTATTAAGTACAAAGGCCATTAATGCTTGTAAAGCTTATAATGTTCAACATCTTATTGTGGCGGGAGGAGTAGCTAGTAATAAAGGACTAAGAGAACGTTTAGATCATTTATGTAAAGAAAATAATATTAAACTTTCAATACCTAATCCTAAGCTATGTACAGATAATGCTGCCATGATTGGGGCAGCGGGATATTATTACTATAAAGCTGAAGTGACTTCAGCACTAGACTTAAATGGAAAAAATAATATAGATATTGAAGATGTCACAGTTGAATAATAAAGTAAAAAGTAATTGAACTTAAAATCTAATATGTTTCAATTACTTTTTTATTTACTTAGATTAGTGATTTATTAAATATGTCAATAGGGAACGTGTGTACTTATCAACAAACAGTTAATATCCTGTGGATAAAAAGTGGGTGAAGATGTGAATATAGTTTAAAAGTTGTGTAAAAGTTATGTAAATTATTGTCGTTAATGTTGTGGATAACTAGGATAAGTTCGTGGATAACCATGATATCAGTGTTTTATAAGTTTATAAAATTGTGAATAAAATAAATAAAAAACTAGTAAAATTTAAAGCTTTTACTAGTTTATCTTAAACTTGTTAAATTTTTTCTTGTAATTCTTCCCATTTAACCATAATTTTTTCTAATTGTTGTTCAATGCTCAATTTTTGTTCAGCAAGTTCACTTGCCTTATTAGGATTATTAAAAACATCAGGTTGAGTTAATTGTTGATCAATTTGAGAAATGTGTTCTTCGTATTTTTCGATTTGTTCTTCGCATTGTTCAATTTGACGTTCGATTTTTCTGATTTCTCTTTTTTGTTGTTTTTGAGAATCATATGAGCTAGTGATAGATGAATCAATTTCTTTTGGATTAGTATCATTTTCTTTGTTCTGTTCTGTTTCAAATGCTCTTAGAGCAGCAGCTTCTTCTGTTTTTTCAATGTAGTATTGATAGTCACCTAAATATATTTGACCGCCATCTTTATCTAAATCAAATACTTTATTTGCTAATTGATTAATAAAATATCTATCGTGAGAAACAAATAAAATAGTACCTTCAAAATCTTTTAATGCTTGTTCTAACATTTCTTTAGAATCTATATCAAGATGGTTGGTAGGTTCGTCGAGAATCAAAACGTTATCACGTTGTAACATGAGTAAAGCCAACTGTAAGCGTGCTTTTTCACCGCCTGATAAATCATTAATAATTTTTTTGACATCATCTTGTACGAATAAAAAGCGACCTAAAACAGCTCGAACGTCTTTTTCATTCATCATAGGATATTGATCCCACACGTAGTCTAAAATAGTCTTATTTGATTTGAATTCTGCTTGTTTTTGATCATAATATCCAATATTTAAGTTAGCACCAAAAGTGATTTCTCCGTTTAAAGCGTTTTGACGCTGGGCAATAGTTTTGATAAGTGTCGTTTTACCTACTCCATTTGGTCCTATAATCGCAATATGGTCTCCCTTTGTTACTTCTATATTTATAGGCTTTGTAATAGGAGATTGATAACCTATTTCTAAATTACGAATATGCATTACATCATTACCAGTATTTCTATCAAAACCAAACTGTATATTAGCACTTCTAGCGTCTAACATAGGCTTATCGATACGTTCCATTTTTTCTAATGTTTTTCGACGACTTTTAGCCATTCCACTTGTTGAAGCTCGAGTAATATTTTTCTCTACGAAAGTTTCAAGGCGTTTAATTTCTTCTTGTTGTTTTTCATATTCTTGCATTCTTAATTCGTAGTATTTATCACGCTGAGTAATGAATTGTTCATAATTACCTACGTAACGCTTTACATCACCTAAAGCAACGTCATAAATTTGAGTTACAATTTTATCTAGGAAGTATCTGTCATGACTGATAATAATGATTGCGCCTTTAAAATACTTTAAATAATCTTCTAGCCATTTTGTCGTCTCTAAGTCTAGATGGTTAGTAGGCTCATCTAATAGCAATAAGTCTGGTTCACTTAAAAGCATTTGTGCTAAAGATAAACGTGTTTTTTGTCCACCACTAAAATCATTAATAGGTTTATCGAATTCTTCTTCTGTAAAGTTTAAACCATGTAATACTGTTTTAATTTTACTTTCATATTGATAACCTTCAAGTTGTTCAAATTGATTAGATAATGACTCATAACGCTCCATATGCTGTTTATAATCTTCTGAATCATAACTATCAACGTGATCGGCTAGCCAATCTGTTTCATCATTAATAAGCTTTTCCATATTCTTAATATGTTCAAATGGTTTTGACATTTCTTCAATTACAGTAAGAGAAGAATCAAGCGTCATTTGTTGAGTTAAATAACCAATACGTAAATTTTTAATTTTTGAAATATGGCCACTATCATAGTCTTCAACACCTGCAATAATCTTCATTAATGTTGATTTTCCAGCACCATTTCTTCCAACTACACCAATACGTTCTCCAGTTTTAACTTCAAAATTAACATGATTAAATATATCTTCACCATCAAACGATTTTGAAATATCATTTAATTGTAAAAGTATCATTCAAGTTTCACCTTTCTATATATGTAACAATCACATTTATTTAACTTTAAATTTGACATTATTATATCATTTTACAGGATAAGGTATTATTAGGGAACTAAGATATTTATTTTTGAAATAGGTTAGGGTATAATATTGCAGTATCCATAATAGGCAGGATATATATTTCATTATAATAACTAATTGCGCTCTAGTTAGTTTGAATATATAGATTAAAAAGTTCAAACAAAAGGGGGACATTACATATGCCTCAGAATCATTCAAAGATACCGCGTGCTACGTTAAAACGGTTACCTTTATATTATCGATTTGTTAATTCTTTGAAAATAAAAGGTATTGATCGTGTGAGTTCTAAAACAATAAGTGAGGCTTTAGATATCGAATCAGCTACGATAAGAAGAGATTTTTCTTATTTCGGTGAGTTAGGTAAAAAAGGATATGGCTATAATGTTGAGAGTCTTTTAGAATTCTTTAAAACGGAAATTAGTGATAGTAATAATATTCATATTGCTATTGTAGGTGTGGGGAATTTAGGACGTGCGTTACTTACTTACAATTTTTCAATACATGATGAAATGACAATTACAGCAGCATTTGATATTGATAAAGATATTGTTGGTACACAAGTTGGAAAAGTAACAGTTAAGCATATTGATGATATTCTATCTGAACTTCAAAAACAGAATATTAATGTGGTAATTCTAACTACACCTGGAAGTGTGGCACAATCAGTTTCAAATCGACTTATTAAGGCGAATGTAAAAGGGATTTTAAACTTTACACCCGCTAGAATTGATGTACCAAGCGATGTTCAAGTTCATCATATTGATTTGGGTATCGAATTACAATCACTATTATTTTTTATGAAAAACTCTTCAAATTAATGTTAAATTATTATATTAAAAAGCTAGAATGTATTTGCATTTTAGTTTTTTTAATATAAATATATTATTTTAATCATAAAATGTTGAAATAAATAGATCAATCAATCATAATACCTTAGTAAAACAATCGGAAAAGGGTGTTTTTTATGACTTGGATGATAATTAGTGGGTTAATTGTGGGTCTATTATTAGGTTTTGTTATGCAACGTACACGTTTTTGTTTAACTGGTGGATTTAGAGACATGTACGTTCAAAAAAATAATAAAATGTTTTATGCCTTATTAGTTGCAATAACAGTACAAAGTATAGGCTAATTCATATTAACTAATCTTGGTATATTAACGATTTCACATCAGACATTCCCAGTAATAGGTACGGTTGTTGGTTCTTTTATCTTTGGTATTGGAATTGTTCTTGCTGGAGGTTGTGCAACAGGCACATGGTATCGGGCTGGTGAAGGTTTAATTGGTAGTTGGGTCGCGTTAATCATGTATGCTTTATCTGCAACAATTACAAAAGCTGGAATTTTATTACCTTTAATGAATAAAATTAATAAACCAATAAATGTGAATGCAAGTATGTCACAAATAATGGGAATACCTAGTTGGGTATTAGTGATTATATTGACAGTATTGACATTATTCTTAGTTATACGTACATTGCGTAAACCAAAGCCGAAAGTTGCTGTTCCGAAATTAAAGCAAAGATATTCAGGAATAAGACATTATTTATTTGAAAAGCGTTATCATCCATTTGTAGCTGGAATTATTGTAGGATTGATTGCTTTATTAGCATGGCCTATGAGTTATTCTACTGGACGTGAAGATGGATTAGGTATCACTACTCCATCAGCACATATTGTTCAATTTTTAATGAGTGGAGATTTACAATTTATCGACTGGGGCGTCTTTTTAGTATTAGGTATATTTATTGGCTCATATATCGCTGCTAGAGGAGCAAAAGAATTTAAATGGCGTTTACCAGATAAAATTACTATTAGAAATAGTGCTATTGGTGGTATATGCATGGGATTTGGTGCCTCAGTTACTGGCGGTTGTTCCATTGGTAATGGATTAATGGCAACTGCAACACTAAGTTGGCAAGGTTGGATTGCTTTAGCTTCTATGATATTAGGTACTTTGTTTATGAGTTACTTTATTTTTGTAAGACCAATGAAACAAGCACAAAAACAAACAGCTCAGTCTACTCAAGTATCTAAACAAACTCAAACAACATAATCATTGGAGGATTGTATATGTTATACGAATTAGGGACAGTTGGAATGGTATGCCCATTTCCACTTATTGAAGCACAAAAGAAAATGGAAACATTAAAAAAAGGAGATGAATTAAAAATAGACTTTGATTGCACTCAAGCAACTGAAGCGATTCCAAACTGGGCAGCGGAACAAGGCTATCCTGTAACAAACTATGAGCAACTGGATGATGCTTCATGGACAATTACAATTCAAACAGCTTAAAACTTCATTTAACAGTGTAATGTTATGTAACTAATTGTGTCATATTTTCTAACTCATTTTTGCCATTCTTAAAAACTATAATTATGATGTTTTTAAGGAAGTGGTATAAATGAAGATGGATGACACAATTTTTTTATTTTTATGTATTTTATTAGTATGGTTAATGACACCGGGATTAAGCCTATTTTATGGGGGGTTAGTGCAATCTAAAAATGTTTTAAATACAGTTATGCAAAGTATGGCTGCTATTATTATTGTTACATTTACATGGGTGGTTATTGGATTTTCTCTTAGCTTTGGTCATGGGAATGATTGGATAGGTAATTTTGATTTTATTGGCTTGCAACATGTAGGATTTAATACGAATGTTCAATTTAGCCCACATATTCCATTTGCCTTATTCATGTTATTTCAAATGATGTTTTGTACCATTGCGGTTTCCATTTTATCAGGTTCAATTGCTGAACGGATGCGATTTATTCCTTTTATAATTTTTATATTTATATGGGTGATTATGATTTACAGCCCCGTAGCCCATTGGGTATGGGGTGGTGGTTGGATTCAAAAATTAGATGCTTTAGATTATGCAGGAGGTACAGTTATACATATTACTTCAGGTGTTTCCGGCTTAGTATTAGCTATAATGATAGGTAACGGTAAAAAAACAGAAAAACTACAACCACATAACCTACTTATTACTCTTATAGGTGGAATTCTTGTTTGGATGGGATGGTATGGATTTAATACAGGAAGTGCTTATACTTTAAATGATATAGCAGTAGTATCTTTTGTCAATACTAGTATCGCTGCAAGCGGGGGTGCATTCAGTTGGTTGATATTTGAATATCTATTAACTAAAAAGTTGAGTTTACTAGGTTTACTCTCAGGAGTGCTTTCAGGACTTGTAGCAATTACTCCAGCAGCTGGTTTTGTAAACTACTTAAGTGCTTATGTCATTTCTATGGTTGGCAGTATCTTATGTTATTTCGTCGTAAACTTTATAAAAGAAAAATTAAAATATAATGATACACTTGATGCGTTTGGTATTCATGGTGTAGGAGGTGTGATCGGTGCAATACTAACAGGAGCATTTCAATCACATAAAGTCAATAAAGATATTATAGACGGATTTATTTATACTGGAGATGTATATACCATTTTAATACAATTTATTGCAGTGATAGGAGTGATTGCTTATACAGTTATTTTAACGTTAATTATTGGCAAAGTAATAGCTAAATTCATGCCTCTTGCTACTACAATTGAAGAAGATATTTCTGGATTAGATCAACTTGTGCATGGTGAAAAAGCATATTTTTATGGAGAATTAAATAAACTTTATAAAAGATATTGAGTTTTTTGGATATTAGATTCTTTTTAGAAATCAGTATTTTAAGATAATCATGTTATGATAAAATAAACTTTAAATATGTGTTAATTTAGGTGATAAGTCTAGTGAAAAATATATCAGATATCGCAAAGTTAGCGGGAGTATCTAAAAGTACGGTTTCCCGCTTTTTAAATAATGGCCCGGTTAGTCCTAAAACAAAAGAAAAATTAAATCGTATTGTTACAGAGCATGATTATCAGCCTAATCAATTTGCTCAAAGTCTTAGAGCTAAACATACAAATCTAATAGGTGTTATTATTCCACGCATGAATTCTCATGCTGTAGATGAAACTGTGCGTGGTATTGCTGAAGTATGCCGAGAACTAAATTATCAGTTATTGTTAAATTATACTGGTTTAAAAGTGAATGCTGAAATTGAAGCATTAGAAACATTCTCTAGAAGTAAAGTAGATGGAATTATTTTAATGGCAACGACTGTTACGCCAGAGCATTTAGATGTAATTCATAAAATCAATGTTCCAGTTATCCTTGTCGGACAAGATTATAGTGAAATGCATAGTGTTATTCACAATGATTATCAAGCAGGATATTTAGTTGGAAATGAAATTGGAAAATCTCAATATCAAAAAGTATGCCTTTTCAGTGTAAATGAAGATGATATAGCCGTGGGAATAAAGCGTAAACAAGGAATTATAGATGGTCTTGTATGTCATGGTATTGAACCTAAATTATTTGTAACGTCATTTAAATATGAAGAATCTAGACGTGATGTTGCAACTGCTTTAGATACTTTACCTAATATAGAAGTGGCGATAGGGGCTACTGATTCCATTGCTTTAGCTATACATAAATATTATTCTTTAAACGACTCTAAACAAAAACCATTGATATATGGATTCGGTGGAGATCCAATGACACAACTTGTATCTCCAGCAATAAAAACAGTATATTTTAATTATTTGAGAGCAGGGCAAGAAGCAATGCGACAATTACAACGGTTAATTTTTTCTAATGAAACAAATAGAAGTATAACAATTCCTATAAATTTTTAAGGAGATAATTATTTAATTATGGAACCGTTACCATGTTGAATGATAAAATATAAGAAATATTAATTATTTAGGAGGACTAATATGACTGAGTGGTCAAGAGAACAACGCTATCGACGCATTGAAGATATTAGCAAAAATCAATTAGAAGCGTTAAAGCATCGAATAGAACAATCACGCTATCGTCAACACTATCATATTCAACCTGAAACTGGTTTATTAAATGATCCTAATGGATTGATATATTATAACGGAACATACTATGTATCTCATCAGTGGTTTCCATTAGGAGCTGTACATGGATTGAAATATTGGTTTAATTATACTAGTAAAGATTTAGTGACGTTTGAACCACATGGTCCTATATTAAAGCCTGATACGCTTTATGATAGTCATGGAGTATACAGTGGAAGTGCTTTTGAATTTGAAGGAGACTTATATTATATGTATACAGGTAATCATCGTGATGAAGAATGGAAAAGATATTCGAGTCAAATGATTGCAAAAGTAACACAAGATGGTTCAATCGAAAAATTAAATAAGCCTGTAATTTCTCATCAACCTGAAGGATACACAAGTCATTTTAGAGATCCAAAAGTGTTTAGACATCATGAAGATTATTACGCAATACTAGGTGTGCAAACTCAACAAGGATTAGGACGTCTACTTTTGTACAAAATGATGAACCAACAGATTGATCATTGGGAATGTATGGGAGAAATTAAAACAGAATTAGAAGATTTTGGTTATATGTGGGAATGTCCAGACTATTTTAGTTTAAATGACCATGATGTTATAATTTTTAGTCCTCAAGGTATTGAAGGAAAAGGTGAAAAATATAGAAATATTTATCAATCTGGTTATATAATAGGTCATTTAAATTTCGATACATTAGAGTTTAAACATGATACATTTATTGAACTTGATAACGGATTTGATTTTTATGCACCACAAACGATGGTTGATGAACATGGTAAGTGTATTTTAATTGGGTGGATGGGTCTTCCAGATACTCAATATCCTACAGATGAAGAAGGTTGGGCACACTGTTTAACGTTACCTAGAGAGTTAACTATTGAAGAAGGACACTTACGCCAACGTCCTTTAAAAGCTTTAGAGACATTGCGACAAAATAAAGAAACAGCATTAGGTTATGCTAACAAATATAATACAACACTTAATCCTTATGAAGGTACGCAATATGAACTTATTATTGATATTTTAGAAAATGAAGCAACAGAAATATATTTTGAATTAAGAGCATCTAAGTTACATTCAACATTAATTTCTTATAATACTAGGGACCAAAAGATTACATTAGATCGATCAGAAAGTGGTGCATTACCAAGTAACGTAGAAGGTGTGACAAGGTCTACATATTTAGATTCGCCATTAAAGCAATTACAAATTTTTGTAGATACTTCAAGTATTGAAATTTTTTGTAATGATGGAGAACGAGTCTTAACGTCAAGAATTTTTCCTGATGAAAATGCTACTGCAATTCGCACATCTACAGAAACAGGTCAAGTTTATTTAAAATTTACTAAATATGACTTAGGGAGAGATAAATAAATGAGAAAGTTATATGCTATTGGTGAAGCATTAATCGATTTTATTCCAAATAGAACAAATATCGAACTTAAAGATGTAACGCAATTTAGTCGACAAGTTGGCGGGGCACCTGCTAATGTGGCTAGTGTGGCTAAAAAATTAGGTAGTAGTACAGAAATGGTTACACAACTAGGTAATGATGCTTTTGGAGATATTATCGTAGAGACGTTAGAGAAAATAGGCGTTGGTACAACATATATTAAACGAACAAATACAGCTAATACTGCACTCGCTTTCGTCAGTTTAAAAGAAAATGGAGAACGAGATTTTTCTTTTTATCGTAAACCATCAGCTGACATGCTTTATCATGCTTCGAATTTAGATGAAATTAATATTTCTAATCAAGATGTTCTACATTTTTGTTCTGTTGATTTAATTGAATGTGATATGAAAAATGCACATCTTGCTATGATTGAAAAATTTGAAGCGGCGCATGGGATGATAGTGTTTGATCCAAATGTTAGATTACCATTATGGGATAACGCAGAAAACTGTAAAGCGACTATTCAATCATTTCTTCCTAAAGCAAATATCATTAAAATTTCAGATGAAGAAATTGAATTTGTTACTGGAATTAGTGATGAACATAAAGCGATTCAATCTTTATTTAAAGGAAAGGTTGAAGCGGTGATTTACACACAAGGAGACAAAGGAGCAACAGTTTACTTAAAAGATGGAACAACCATTCATCATCAAGGGTATAAAGTGAAACCTGTTGACACTACTGGTGCTGGAGATGCATTTATTGGAGCAGTCATCAATAGAATTTTAAATACAGAATTAACAGATATTACTTCTCTATTTAAAGAGAAAGGTGAAGAAATACTTAAATTTAGTAATTTAGTAGCTGCAAAAGTAACTACTAAATATGGCGCAATTGAAAGTATTCCAAGTTTAGAAGAAGTAGAAAATGAATTATAGCATATAGAATAAGCCCTTCGATGTATATTCATCGAAGGGTTTAATTGATTATATTTTTTTTACATTTCTTACTGATGCATAACAGTGTTCACCATTTCTAAAATTAACAATACGTTCTTTAGAATCGACTGAATCGATATTATGACGATTTACAACAAAACTATTGTGACATCTGAAAAAACGATCATCGAGTTGCGCTAATTCTTTAAGATTTCCGTAGAATTCAATCTGACGGTTATCAAGATGCGCAATTAAACGATGGGATTTTGTAGACGACTCAAAGAACATGACATCATCATATTGTACATATATTGAATTGCTACCACGCTTTAATTCAATTGTTTCAACATTACTTTCTTTTGAAAGTAATTTTAAACGTGTATGAGCCGTTTCAATACAATCAATAATTCGGGTTTTAAGTTGGTTAGGATCATCTTTAAAAATAAAATCCATCGCAGATACCTTATAGACAAATGTTAGGTAAGTGAGTTCACTATGACTTGTAACAAAGATGATATTCCCAATAGGATCATACTTTCGAATTTCACTTCCAAGTTTAATACCGTTAATATCAGCTTCCAATTGTATATCTAAAAAATAACATCCAACATCATTCATTTCTTTTGACTGTTCAATAATTTCATAAGGATCATCTGTTGCTAACGCTATTTCCATGGGTTTTTCTTCAATCATGATATAGTTGTTAATAATTGAGACCATATTTTCGCGTTGTTTCACATCGTCTTCACAAATGAATATTTTCATTTTCTCACATCCTTATGGCATATTATTTATAATTTCTACTTTTTGGACAAAGTAACCATTTTCTATAGTAGTATCAAGTAACACGTTTTCTGTAGTATCAGTAATTTCTTTTAAAGTCGTTAGACCAAGTCCTCTGTTATCGCCTTTAGTTGAAAAGGAATCTTGAAATAATTCATGGATTTTCGGCATATCTTCTTTACATTTATTCATAACAATAAACATGACTGACGTTTCGACATTGATGAATGCAATTCTAATTAAGGCATCTTCTAATTCTTCTGAAGCCTCAATAGCGTTATCAATGATAATCCCAATGATACGACTTAAATCAACCGTATTCATCTCAATATGATCAATTAACTCTGGCACTTCAATACTAATAGGTATATTTTTTTCTTGAGCTTGTAAAATTTTAGTTGTTACCAATCCTTTAATAGCACGCACTTTTAAATTATCCGTACCATTAATTTTGATTGAGTTCATTTGAAGGTTATCTTTCATAGGAACAATATTGTCATTAAAATATGTCTTTAAACCATCCATATCATTTTCTCTTATGTATTCTGACATTGTAGTAAGAATATTGACGTAATCATGTCTAAACTTACGCATTTCATTATTAATCGATTCTATTTGTAGAGTATATTCATAATACGTTTCAATTTCTTCCATATTACGTCTGTATCGAAGTTCACGTAACGTATATCTAGAAATAATAATGATTAAGGTGATAAAAAATATAATTATTCCAATAAAAATTAGTCCGTATATTTGTAAAGAAGAATTGTTAACTTTAGGTACTTGAGAATAAATATATAAAATTATAAATGAAAGAATTAAAACAATTGAAATAATAGTTAAGTAAGTCTTATTAATAGATAAATAAGACATTTTTAATTTTTTAAGTAGAGATTTAAATGTAAAAGATATAAGTATAGAAATTAAAGTAAATATACTTATATACGATAAATCTAAATAAGTATTATTATTAATAAATTTTTGAAAAATTATTACAAGTATAAAAGCAATAAAATTACTTAAAAACATTAAAATAGCACTACTTAAAACTGTAATAATCGAGTACCACTTAACTTTACAGTATAGGAAAACCCCACAACCAATTAATAAATATAAAACAGAAATACTTCCTAAATAATAATAAAAAAAGGCAGAAGGGATTATAATCGTTAAAATGATTAAATAATCCCTTAAAGTATATTTAATATCTAAAATAATCTTTGAAATTAAAAATAATAAAAATCCTTGAAAAAGTGCTAAAGGTACATTTGATAATAAATCCATACGTCACACACTTTCTAAATTTTATCTATTAAGATCAGTTAATTCCTTAGGAACTTCAGGTTCATCGAAATAACCACCACATACGTTATATGAAGCAAGTGTTCCGACTGTTTCTAAGATTAATGAGAATAGTTTAATAAATAAATCTGTAATAAATGTCATAATTAATAATCCTCCTTAGGAAAAAAGAATGGTAATAGTGTTGTACTTTCAAGTATCATACCTAATAAAATTAATTGTTTATATGGCTCGGGTACTATAATAGAAATAATGATTAAAACCACTACTAAAATAATAGACTTTATTTTAGTAGTGGTTTTAGTCGTTCGGGTATGGGTTGTTTCTTAGTGGCAGCTGGTGCATAAATAATAATCAGTAATAATGCAATACCACTAACACTATACATGATACCCATATTAATATGATAATAGACAATGAGCCATGGTAAACCAACAAATAAAATTAAATTTTGAATATGGCATAACAAAGTAGACTTTGCATGCGCCCCGTGTGCATAGTGCCGAATTAAAAAATAACTGACGTGTGTGATTAAAGTATACAAAAATGTATGGAATATGAGCGCAGCACCGTATGTCACAATTGTTTTAGCAATATTACTAATAACCACTTGCATGCCTAATCGTACTTTTAAGAATTGGATATGATCAAGGTTGTTTTTCTTTTGTAAATAAGATGCAAAGTGCTCAATTTTATCATCAATTGCTTTCAATATTGTGCCACTCTCCTTGACTATATTATACAATTTTGTGCAATTAGTCTGTAAAATAATGCTTAACTGTTAAAATTTAATACTTAACTGTCAAAGTAATTCGTTAACTTATATTTTACCATATAAAAATAAACAGTTTAGTAGAAAAAATTGCAAGTTAAGAAATTTCTAATAAATTAAATGAATGTTATGTTTTAATATACTCATATCACATCAAAGTGATATAAACTTAATAATCTTAGTCTTTAAATTGTTAGTCTTTGTTTTATTCGAATAAATCTTACTTTAATTTTGTTAGTAGTTGCGAAATTAAAAATTGATTTATCGATAAGTTGTAAGGAATGTTTGTGTAGTTTGAGTAGTATGTCATATTGAATGTCGATGTTTATCGTTTTTCAATATTATCTATTCTCATAGTAGAATATTTCATTTATTTCTTCGTGCAGTTTTACTCATGAATAAGCCATCCCAACTTATTGATGAAAATGCATAATACTTACTGAAGTGTTAACTCAGTAGAAAATAATTAACTTAGCTATCGTGAATAGAAGGTAATTATTTTTAACGTGTAAGCTATCGTAACATTGTTATACAATGTAAATTTTCATAATTAATAACATCCCCAAAAGATTGAAAAATAACTGTAAAACATTCCCTTAATTAAAAGTCGTGAGTCTCTCCCAAGCTCACGACTTTTTTTATTTATATAATTGAGGTTTTAAATTTTTAAATACAGGAATAGCATCTCGTTGATGCATGACCTCTTGAATATCGATATCAATTGAAATCGTATTTTCTTCTCTATCTAATTCGACGAGAATTTCTCCATTTGGATTAATCACCATTGAATGTCCAGCGTATTCAGTATTTCCATCATGACCTGTGCCATTACATGCGACGATAAAAATATCATTTTCTATTGCTCTAGCTTGGAGTAAACTTCTCCAATGATTGAGTCGAGCGGTTGGCCATTCTGCTACATAGAATGCAACTTGAGCACCTTCTCTAGAAGGGTATCTTAATAATTCAGGAAATCGTAAATCATAGCATATAATTTGAGTGGCGAGAGCACCTGATGATAAAGCAAATGGTTCTGGAACTGTTTTTCCATCCTCTAAAAATTCTGGTTCATTTAGCATTGGAACTAAATGAACTTTATCATATTTATTAATACATTGTCCTTCTTTAGAAACGGTAAAAGCAGTATTGTATACTTTGTTATTTCGTTTATTTGAAACAGATCCTGCTATCACATCGACTTGATATGTTTTAGCAAGATTCGAGATAAAAGGGAGGCTACGTGATAACGCTTGATCTGATTTTTCATCTAACTCTTCTAACGCATAGCCATTGTTCCACATTTCTGGTAACACAACAACTTCAGTATCATCATCTAATTGAGTATTAAACCATTCTGAAATTTTTTGTTCATTTTTCTCAACATTTCCATATTCGACATAAAATTGGAATATTTGTATTTTCACTTTAACCACTCCTCAACCTGCTTAATAATTTCAATTTACTAAATTTGGCTAGGAAAAGCAAAATGAAGCACATTACAATTAAAGTAAAATAACTTAATTGAAATGTACTTCATTGATAAGTTTAAATTTATTATTTTTTAATAATAAATCGTTGATCAGTAGGGTGAATTTCTTTTTCACCAGCTTGCTCTTCAATATCACCAAATGGCATTTGTGCTACAAGTTTCCATGATGCTGGAATATCAAATGTTTGTGTTGTAACTTGATCAACTAGTGGATTATAGTGTTGTAACGATGCACCGATACCTTTTGAACTTAGTGCAGTCCAAATTGCGTATTGATGCATAGCATTTGTTTGAACAGCCCAGTTAGCAAAATTATCAGCATATGATGGCATTTGTTCTTGTAATGATTTGATAACATCTTCATCTTCAAAATATAAAATAGTTCCGTAGGCATGCTCGAAACCATTAATTCTTTGATTTGTAGGTTCAAAGTCGCGATCTGGTCCCATTACATCTTTAAGTACAGTTTTAGTATTTTTCCAGAATTTAATATGTTGATCATTAAGTAACAAAACAATACGTGTTGATTGTGAATTAAAAGCTGAAGGCATATATTTTACAATATGTTCAATCATTTTCTCTAATTCTTCATCAGTAATAGAAATAGATGTTTTAGTTTTATAAATTGTACGTCTATTTTCAATTTCAGTTAGAAAAGGTTTTGTGTTTTCTTTATCAAATAATCCCATCTTATAATTTCCTTTTTTTAATATATTTCAAGTATAAAATTTATACTAGAATAAGTAAATTATTATATAACAAAAAATTTCATAAATATTAATGTTTTTTATCAATTTGTTTATATACATGCATGATATTTTTTTATTCTTTATACTAAAAGTATCAAAAATAAGAGGAGGTCTCAGAATGATAAAACGAAAAGTTATTCGAACAAGTCTTATTTTTGCTATAAGTACAACTATATTCAGTCACTATAGTTATGCTGAAACCTCTTCTAATATAGAGAGTGAAGGCACAAATCAGAAATTAAACCTACAAATAAATTCTGATACTCAACATTCTAACAATAAACAAAGTAATGAAAATAAAAGTATAAAAGAATCCAATCGTACTAGTGATAAAAATAAAAACCCAGAAGAACCTACAAC